>JAAENB010001022.1 GCA_024224995.1 bacterium
AGCTCCTCGGTCTTAGATGTGAGGCGTTCTTGCAGTTCTAAAAGTGAACTGCTCAAATCTGCGTTCTTCTGGCGGGTGGACTCCATCTGCGTCTGCACCGTCGTTACCTGCTCCAACAGAGAAGCCACCTCCACGGCCATCGCCGAGTGGTCCGTCTCCACCGAGGCCAAGCGCTCCTGCAGAGCCACGATCTGGGCCTGCTTCTCCTCGGCCTCCGCCTGGTACTGCGCAGCCTGCGGCTCCAGCGCATCCAGCGTCTCACGCAAAGCAGCCGCCTCTGCAGCGGCATCACGCTGCAGCTCGGCGATGCGCTCTGTCAAGGCAGCGATCTCGTTCTGGCTGGCCTCATTCTGCGCCACCGACTGGGCCTCAAGCACCATCAGCTTCTCCTTAAGCGCAGCGCTCTCCTGCTGGGCCACGTCCGAAGAACCTCCAATAGTTTCGCGAAGCTCAGCGGCAGTGCGCTCGGCTGTAGCTAGCTCCTCGGTCTTAGATGTGAGGCGTTCTTGCAGTTCTAAAAGTGAACTGCTCAAATCTGCGTTCTTCTGGCGGGTGGACTCCATCTGCGTCTGCACCGTCGTTACCTGCTCCAACAGAGACGCC
>JAAENB010001023.1 GCA_024224995.1 bacterium
CTGAAGAACCTGATGACCGAATGGCTGCCTGATAATAAAATATGACATGGTTTCTTATTTTTCATTGCAATATTAAAGAACTGCGTCTATATTTTTTGTAAAACTTATGACTGACGAGGATATATGAAAAGGCTGAAATTTTCCAACCTGTGCAGTTTTAATTATATTTTTTATAACATGATGTAATTATTAAAATAAATCGGATGTAAAGATTATGTGTATAATTTATAATAAAAAAATACTGATTATAATAACGGATTTTGAGGAGGTCCCGGCCGAACGTCATTCCGGGGAACTTCCATGACCCGACGGTCACAACCGAAGCATGAAAGAGGAGTTCAAAGCCTGCTTTGTAAGCAACACTCACAAAGCAAGCTTTGAACTCCTCTTTCATATAAAATCAGAGAATGAATACTATCTGATTTCAACCCGGAATCCGGAGAGTTAAGATGCTTCATCCCATTTCGGAATCTACACTTTGGGAATGCACCCAATATCAAATTCCAAATAAATCCCAAATCCCAATATCTCGGATAACTTCCGAATTTCATATTTCAATATACTGGTCCGTCTGAATTTATTGGAATTTGAGATTTGGAATTTATTTTACAAATCTGGATTCCGGCTGAAATCAGGAAGTTCTGATTTCAGCCGGAATGACGGGGTGTTATATAAACTGATTATTCTCAGTTCGGATTGACAATCTTCAGGTGTATACGGGTAAAGTCAGTAACAGTGTAATAGGACACAGGCTTAAAAGGTTCTTTACTTCCCACCCCGATACTTGAGTCATACATCTTGAGATATTCCCACCTCCCATTAACATAAGCCTGGGCCTGGGCATGCCGTATATATTTATCTACGGTTGACCGTCCGACAGCAATACGGACAGGATAACCTGACTGGTCTCCGAAAGTTACAGCCTGATAGACTGCATTGTGCCTGCATGCCGGCACCTGTATACTTTTGACAGTTTTAACAGGGGCGCATGATGCAAAAATAAAAACAGATAACAAAAAAACAAAACATATATTTCTTTTGTTGCCAGGACTTGAATAAATGCGCTCCTGGTCAGTTCTCTTTTCGCTGTCGGAACAGCAATGCACTTTTTTTGACATTTTTGATTCCTCCTGGGTTTAAGGGACTCGGAAAAAACGTATTATCCCAGCCGTCATTCCGGGGAAAATGGGAAAATCACGGGGGATTTTCCCATTTTAACCCGGAATCCACTGGATTCCGGGTTAAAATCAAAAAATC
>JAAENB010001024.1 GCA_024224995.1 bacterium
ACCTATGTCCGGGTGTACCAGGGAACCCTGGCCCGAGGTGCAACCATCACAAATGTGCGCAGTAGGAAAAAAGTCAAAGTGGGGAGAGTCGTTCGTATGCATGCCAGCCAGATGGAAGATATCGAAACGATTCCCGCCGGCTATATCGGTGCCCTATTCGGTGTTGATTTGGGTGCACGCCTCAGTGACGTTTGTGCGTAGGGGCGAGGCATGCCTCTCCCCCCTACACAAAAACGTCACGAAAACCGCTCCGTGGTAAAATCCCCGGAAACAGGCCCTATTTAAATTTAAGTTTTTTAAGAGAGGAAAGAATACAATGCAAAAAAACTATTATCCCGGCAGGAATATTAAGAAAATATTTTTCCTGGTATTTACTGCTCTAGCAACACTATCATTTACATTCACTGGCTGCGGTGGCGGCTTCTCTGACGAAGGAGCAGGGGGGCCTGTTATATCGTCATTCGCGGCAGCAGAGAGCGTGTTATACTTTGACACGGCAAACAACTCCACAAGCTTAAGCGTTACGGCCTCGGACCCGAACGGCAGCGTATCGGCCTATGCTTATGATGTTATCTCCGACGAAAGCGGCGGTACCCTTCTGGGAAACAACACTGCCCACGGCAAAACTTACAGTGCCGGGTCAGGCACCGGGGCTGTTGTGATCAAGGTTACGGTAATTGACAACGGCGGGAACACGGTTGAAGAATTTCTTACCATTACGGTACTGGCAAAGTGCCAAAAGATCACCGGTGCTTCCGGGCCGCTCTCGGGCGCAATAATCGCCGGTGACGCATTTGGCCGGTCAGTGGTAAACATCGGCGACCTGAACAATGACGGGAATGACGATATTGCCGTGGGCGCTCATGGCGTGAATGACGGCGACACCGATGCTGGCGCCATATACATTCTTTTTTTGAATAAAGGAGGCAGCATTAAGAGCTTTCAAAAGATCAGCGCTCTTGAGGGAGGATTTCCCGGCTGGTTAAACACCAATGATTATTTTGGTTCTTCAATAGCAAGCCTGGGAGACATTAACGGAGACGGTATAAATGACTTAGCAGTTGGGGCTGAAGGAGACGATGAAGGCGGATCCTTCGCGGGCTCTATGTGGATACTCATGATGAATACCAACGGCACGGTAAAATATACTCAAAAGATCAACTACAGGGAAGGAGTTCCCGGTGGAGCCGGAGGCCTTGCCCTGGGATCTATCGACCGGTTCGGCTTCTCCGCTGCGGGGATTGGCGACCTCGATGGAGACGGCGTGAACGACCTTGCAGTTGGGGCCATTCAAGATGATGAAGGCGGCGATGCCGGCGGTGCGGTATGGGTCCTCTTTCTTAATTCAAACGGTACGGTTAAAAAATCTCAGAAAATAAACGAAACAAACGGTAATTTCACTGACCCTCTTGATAATGATCACTTCGGTGCCTCTGTGGCAGGGCTCGGCGACCTTGACGGCGACGGGATCATTGACCTGGCTGTGGGAGCCCATGCAGACAATGACGGCCCTGTCTCTTCTATCACGGATACGGGCTCGGTATGGATATTATTCATGAACAGAGACGGAACGGTAAAATCTCATCAAAAAATAAGCATGGCCGCAGGGAACTTTGCCGGTCCCCTGGGTTCCAGTGATTACTTTGGTATTTCCGCGTCCAATATCGGGGATCTTGATGGCGACGGTATTATTGACCTGGCTGTAGGAGCCCATTGCGATGAAGGTACGGGCGCAAATACGGGCGCCGCCTGGATACTCTTTCTTAATGCAGACGGAACAGTCAAAGGAGAACAAAAGATCAGTGAAGATGTAGGCGGTTTTTCCGGCGATCTGAATACTAATGATAACTTCTCCCATGGCATGGCAGGAATTCGCAACAGTAACGGCACTCTTACTCTCTTTGTTGGAGCCCATGGAGATGATGAGTCCGCAGAAAACGCCGGAGCCCTCTGGATGATGACCATTGAACAGGACGGAACCCTGATTGATTAAGACTTTTCAGTAAAAACCGTCAAGCTCCTTAAAAAACGGTTGATTTTTTAACGAATCAATAGTGCCATCGGAGAGTGAGGCAGGGGAAGGTAATCGGTGGCCCTGTAGGCCGGGTGATCGGTGATCGGTAAAGAACAACACCGGCAGGGCCGGGAAAAATACGAAAGAAACTGTGTCGACACCGGGGTCTATTTTACGAAGATGCTCCGGGCAAAGGTTTGGTTCTGAGAGACGTTGCAGTGCAACGCCTTTACTGGCTGGTTTCAGGTCAGGGCTATGGAGACTCTGAGGAGGGATGCGACTCCTGCGAGGGGATCGGTACGCAGTGTTTATTTGGGTTTTAACCCCTCTGTGGTGTTGACCCGGGACAAATCTCCGGAAACCAACCCGTAAAGACGTTGCATGCAACGTCTCTCTTCCCGGAAACCGGCCCTATTTAAAAAAAGTTTCTTGAGAGCACCTGACCCTGTCGAACAGGGAAAAAATACGTTAGAAACAAAATAGTATTGCGGGCTGCATCTGGCCTTGAAGTAGTA
>JAAENB010001025.1 GCA_024224995.1 bacterium
CGTCAAGCGATAACTGCTGTCCCGCCTTTACCACAGCAAGCTCATGCGGCTCACAAGGATAGAGGATATTAATGAAACCGTCAGGTTCGATGTTCATGAGCAGAATATAGCTATCTTCTCCGACTCGTATGGTAAAACCCACGGTTTCCCCTTCTTTAAGCACACCATTGTAATAATTTATATCTGCAAACACATTAAAAGACTGTCCGGGATAAGAAGAAAGAATCAGCTCCCGGACCCTCATCTGGCCTCTGATCAGATCAACAGCCTTTTTTGGCGAAACTGCCGTAATAAGTGAATCATTGGGAAGATACACATATATCTTTGTTTCTGTTTCACTGCCTGCCATAGTCTTTGCAGTCAGCAGGATATCATAGTCCTTGTCCGCAATGGTTATACCCTGGATCCCGGCAATCTTTTTTTCCAAACCCGGGGGCAGTCCATGTGTCCTGATTCTGAGCGTATTGTTCAGAACCGGGAGTGACGGCAGTTTTTTGTTAATTTTCACTCCCTTGAATACAGGCTGATCCAGCATGGCAGTGTTATCCTTTGGAAAAAGCCGCTGGGGAGACTGGGAGAACTTTTCAGAAACCCGTACTTTTATATATTGATACAACTCTTCATAGGTAATTGTTTTGTCATTATTGGTGTCGCCCTGCCCTGAAAAAGCACGGAGCATGGCGTCGGTCATTGCGCCGTGGGGATTGCCGTCAATTGTCATTTTACTGTTTTTTTGGCCGATATCCAATGCAGACTGCCAGCGGGCTGAAGCAGCCATATAGATGACATTCCGGTATGGATAACGGGGTTGCTTCAGGGTGTCAGAACCATAAACTCCCGGCATCTCTTCGCCTGTCAGATCTTCGAGCGGAACAATTTTAGGCTTGCCAGCCTGTTCTGCCCGTCCGCGGGGGAACGAACCTGTAGATCGAACTGTTAATTCAGAAAAACACGCGTCAAAAACTGCCAGGATTCTCCTGTCTTTATCCAGTTTCATAAGACGAGGTTTGATATCCCGGGTGCCGATAATCAGTTGTGCTACCATATCTTTAATCTCACCGGTTTTGAAA
>JAAENB010001026.1 GCA_024224995.1 bacterium
AATATTTCTTTTTGGGGCGGGATTCCGGCGGAATACAGAAATTTGTCATATACTTCGGCTTCGCTCAGCACAGGTTTTGGGGTTATCCGGGGGAAGAAGGGCTTAACAGCTACTTCACGGAAACAGACTTGTAGTCAAAGAGAACATCAAATTCAAATAAAACCGTATTGAAAAAGACAGGGAGGGGGAGAGATGCGCCCTGGGTATCCCACAGGTAAACCAGATAATATTCCGGGAAAAGCACTAACTTCCTGTTGCTTTTAAATATGGCTTTGGTGAAAGCGACACTATTGGATGACCACATCCTTCTTCTTTTTCCTTTAAATCATCACATATTTTATGCAGCTCATAATTAAATTTTGCAGCATGTGACTGCCGAATTTTTCGAACTTCTTCAACGATTAAATCTTCTTTCATGAAAAGTCTCCTTCAAGTTCCTCAGGCGAACAAAGAACAGGACATTCATACCCAATATTCTGTACAATTTTGATAACACCTGATTTAATTTGTGCATTATTTATATGTTTAAAATTCCAGGTTAAAAGAAAATCCATACCATGAACAGCAGCCAATGCAATATGTAAGGCATCTTCAGGACACTCTTTCGGAATTTTACCTCTTCCAATCAGCTCATTAGCAAGATTTTCTGCCTCATCATTTAATTTCAGAACCGGCATTTCGGAAATAGCTCGCAAACGTTTTTCAGCCTCAACTTCATCTCCACTTCCGGCTTCCCTCAACACTAAAACAGATATATATGAGTCAAACTGTAGGCGAATATCTTCCCACCATTCTTGTGTTATTTGCTGACGTCCGGCAGTTACAAGATCACGGCTTGTGCGCGCAGTATAATAACTGATAACAGAAGTTTCTATATAAACTGATTTTTTCATAAATTGTTATTAAATAACACATAGTATAGATATATTGACATTAATGTATCTATATTAGACAGATTTGTCAAGTCCATTCCATAATAATTCAGAGAAGATTTATGACGAAGATAGAAACCGGAGTCCGAAAAAAAGAAAAAGCAGCACTCCCAGGCCCAGACTTTTATGGTCGTTGCAATCTTTTTTTATAAACAAAAGCTCGTATTCTATTAATTTCTTCGATTTTTTCTTTTTTTTTCAAAAAAATGAAAAAAATCTGCATTTCCTTTCATGAAAAAGCCTTCCCGTTCGTCCTATTAATAAGGGCTTAAAAAAAGTTTCAAATTTTAAACACGGAGTTAATTATGAACATTGATACTACCATAAATATTGACCGCGATCTATTGGTTGAATTGGAAGCCGCTTGCCAGCTGCTGGGTAAATCCCGTTCCGGTTTGATCGTTTTGCTTATGAAACGCGTTATGATTGAGAAAGAAATTCCCGTTTCCATGTTTTATCGTATTCGCTATCAACGCTGTGATGAAGAGAAAGGGCCCGATTGGAAGAGAGTTCATGTGTATCCTCCCCGCCATATGTACGAGTGCTTTCAGGATATGAGGAAGATTTTTAAAATGTCTATTTCCGCAGTAATTGCCTTTGCTATCCGGAAATATCTGCCTGCCTTGCTTGAGGACCCGGCCGCTGCCCGGGTTCCCCGGCACATCGATAACTATCTAGATCAATA
>JAAENB010001027.1 GCA_024224995.1 bacterium
AACTGTATCTGTAATATAAATGCTTTTATCATCATACTCTCAAGAAACTTCTTTTTAAATAGGGCCTGTTTTCCGGAAAGAGAGACGTTGCATGCAACGTCTCTCAGAACCAAACCTTTGCCCGGAGCATCTTCGCAAAACAGACCCCGGTATCAACACAGTTTCTGACCTATTTTTCCCGGCCATCCGGTCCCTGAGCGGAGCCGAAGGGCCGATTACCTTACTTAACCTTAACCGGAATCCCGGAAACAGTAAAATAGACATCTTCCGCTGCCCGGGCAATTTCCTGATTCATTCTTCCCGCTATATCACGGTAATACCTGCTTAAGGGAGCAGGCGGAACCAGGCCCATGCCCAGCTCATTAGAAACAATGATCATGTTCCCTGTAAACCCTTCGGCAAAATTTATCAAGCTATTTATTTCTTCAAATATTTCATTTTCAATTTTCGCAACCTCTGCGGGTTCTGTTCTGTCCCAATCAATGTCACGATCCATTAACATAAGGTTTGTCACCATTATAGTGACGCAATCGAGCAGAATAAAGTCCTTCCCGCCGGCCGCTTCAGGGAGGAGGTTTCCAAGATCCCGGTACGCTTCAAGGGTTTCCCACTTCTCATTTCGCCGGGCACGGTGCTGCGCCACGCGGTCTTTCATCTCATCATCAAAAGGAATGGACGTTGCAACGTACAAGACCGAATCCTCTCCATCAAGAAGCTTTTCCGCCAGCCTGCTCTTTCCGCTCCGGGCTCCGCCGGTAATAAATGTAATAGTGCCCATGTGCGCTCCGCTTAAAACGTATATTTCAATGTTCCGTAATATGACCGTCCCGGTTGAGGATAGTTATGAAAATCACGATAACGGCTGTTGCCAATATTCTTGGCTTCAAAGGTAAAAGTCAAGTCCCAAATTGAAATAGAAGCTCCGGCGTTTATTTCGTTCTTGTTGGGCG
>JAAENB010001028.1 GCA_024224995.1 bacterium
CAGCGGTAATGCGGCCGTACCCCCGGGGGCGGTACTGGTGCCGTCTTCTCTCACATATATAAATTTACCGGCAATATGATAGTTCAGCTTCAACGTATCAAGCGCGCTGCCGTTGATATCGTCGCAGGCGATTATAATGGTCTTGTTAATTCCCGGAGACCAGACATACCCCGGAGCCGGAGTCACGGTAAGCGTGTCGTTATCCCGGTAAACAGAAGACCAGGTGTGAAGAAATGATTCTTCCACTAAATCTCCGCCCAGCTGGAGACTGTTAGTATTCATGGATCTTGTAAAAGTGATAACAATTTTTCTATCCCCCGACTCCATGCTTATTGGAGACCCGTTATGGGGTATGGGATAGGCTCTCAGGGAGTTGGAGTTTGAGCTGGTAAAGGGATCGGATTCCGGTACCTCGTCATCAGCATCAAAACCTTCTCCACTGCATCCTGCCGTAAAAGCAGTAAATGAAAGCAGTAAAAGGGCTGGGAAAATAAAAATGGACAGACCACGTCTGTCTCCAAAAAAAGATTTAAATTTTAATTTCATAACTTACCTCTTCAGTTTTTAATAATTGTACAGCAAAAATAAAACTAATTAAAAAAAGGCGATTGGAGGGGTGCAGACCGGTGGCGCGTCTGGCATATTGCCGTCTTTTGTTTATTTATTGTTGATATAATATATGTCTGTTTTGGGCGCTAAAAAGGGTAAATTTTTTTGAAAAAAGGATTGCCCGGAGTCAAAACCCCGTGGCGGGGTGGATTTTGAGGATAATTACTTGACTTTGAGAGGGAATAGTTTTAAAAAATATACAGGGTTATAAGAAACCTCACTATGGGCAAACCTGCCCCCCTCATAAAATGAATGGATGTCTAAACAGGGGAATTTTGATGTTTAAGAAAATTTGTACAGTATTTTTATTATTACTTTTTTTAGCAATTTCGGCAGGGACAGCATTTTCTGCTCCTCTAATAGAAATAAAAGACTACAACGAAACCGTAGATTTTACCCAACAGAAACTGGTATATGTCCAGCCCGGCGACAACCCGGATTACAAGGATCCCGGTTATGATGACAGTGCCTGGCGTCTTATTTCGCTCCCGTCGAACTGGAAAAAGCTTTACCCGAAGGAAAAAGATTTTTGCTGGTACCGGATGAGAATAAAGTTTCCGGAAAATCTGCCCGAATTCGCGCCGGGCATAAGCCTGGGGAAGATCAGTGATGTGGATGAAGTCTTTTTTAACGGACATCTCATTGGCAGAACAGGGGAGTTCCCGCCCAACCGGGTACCGGCCTATGACAAAAAAAGGCTCTATGAAATACCCATGAAATTTATCAAAACCGGGGAAACGAATGTTCTGGCAATTCGGGTCGGCGGGCTTTTTGATTATGAGAGCGGTCCCTATACCGGGGATTTCGAAATAGGCGTTTTTCAGGATATGCAGAGAGCTCACCTGGCAAAGGAGTTTTTCGACAGCTTTTTTATAATGATATACCTGGTAGTGGCTATCTATTTTGCCCTGCTTTTTGTACGAAGAAGTATCAATTATGAATACCTCTTTTTTTCACTTTTTACCATGTCTGCCGCAATATACCTGTTCCTGAGAACAGAAGTGAAATATTTTTTATCGAACGATTTCATTATGATGAAACGGATCGAATATTTCTTTTTGTTCGTGGTGCTGCTTTTTATGATGGAATATTTTACCTTTTATTTTAAAAGAAGGCATTCTCTGCTCCATTATGTCTACCTGGCTATAACAGTGGTATCAAGCCTGGTGGTTATAATATCGGATAATCTTGTTTACTGGTCAAAGGTCCTGTTTTATATTGTACAGCCTGCCTGGCTCATTCCAATATCATTTGGAATATTTGTTTCAATAAGAGAATCGAAAAAAGGGAAAAATTCCCGGTATATTCTTCTTTCGTTCCCGGCAATATGGCTGATCTTTTTAAATGATATACTGGTAGACAGGATGGTGTATGATTTTACCCGTCTCTCCCATTATGCCTTTTTACTGGTTATTATCGGAACTGCGATTATCATGCGAAAGAGATTCAGTGAGCTCTCGGCTGAAGTGGAAGATTTCCGTGAAAAAAGTAAATGGAAAACGTCTATCACCGAAGATTCCAAAAAGAAACTTGATGAGGTTATTACCTACCTGGATGAGAATTATACGTCCGATATCGCCAGGGAAGGGATCGCGGTTGCTCTGGATATTAATCCCGACTACCTGGGAAAGCTTTTTAAGAATTATAAAGGGATGAAGATCGGAGACTATATTAACGAGCTCCGGATACAAAAGGCATCGGAGCTGTTAAGTGATGGTGACGAGAGCGTTACGGATATTGCCTTTGCCGTGGGTTATGAAAGCCTCTCCACGTTTTACCGGGTCTTTCAGAAGATTATGGATGAATCCCCTACTAATTACCGGGACCGGAAAAAGGGAACTACCGCGTAAGCTGCCCTCACCCCAGCCCGTACAGGTTTATTTCATCAAATAACTTTTATTTATTAACCCGCCGCCCCGGTTATCGCGGGTTTCATAATAAAGAGATTCTGAGGACTCCTTTTCAAGTACATTGGTTCTGCGGGAAACGTTCTTTTTAGCCTGTTTTCTCCCTTTTTCGGCGTTAACCAGGAAGGTTTTAACGTCCATAGCGGATTTTGCTTTATAGTGCTTCTTTTTATTATATTCGGATATTGCTTCGGTAATGCTGGCTCTGATGAGCTTGGGCCAGAGCTTTTTAAAAAGGATATCCGAACCAAAGATTTCAGCGCTGTTTATTTCACCGTTAATAACAAAGGTGTACCCGATTACGTTTTTTTGCCCGCGAAGAATCCCGGAAAGTTTCCTGTTGTATTTCTTTTGAGCTTTTTTAAGTTTTTTATGTTCAAGAGTTAGTTGAAGGCTCGTATCCGATCTTCTTCCCTTTACGCTGCCAACTTTACTGCCCAGTTTATCCTGCATTTTGGCAACATTGCTCCATACATTGGATTGTGATTTTTCTTTTTTTATGCTCATTTTGAGCTCTTTGGACGCCACCTGGTTTTCCGAAGAACTGAAAGCACTCAGCCGTTCCGATCCGCGTTTTTGCCACCTGCCGCTCTCAACACAAAAAGAGGTAATTTTCATTTTTTTGGTCTTTGGAGGAATAATATAACTATATTGAATTACCCGGTCCTGTTTTCCACCCTTAACAATATCGCCGGACATGATAAAAATATTGTAATTTCGCGATTTATTGCTGATCTCTAATTGGTTCACATTCCCTGTCTCATGTACCAGCGCCCTGTTTTTTTTAATAGCTTCCCGGAGAGTCATGAATTTTCTCCCGTCAATGGTGTTTTTACCGTGAACCAGGAAGATAGTGAGATTTTTATAGGAATATGGTCCGGAATAGTTATAGGCATCAACATTCTGGCCAATTCCTATTCCAACAGATAATAACAGGATTATGCCCGCAGCAAACAGGAAACAGGTTATTTTTTTCATTTTGTACTCCTTTTTCTATTTATTATTTCGATTATACCTGTTAGACCGGATAGGGCGGGAATAGTTCCCAAAAAAAAATGTTAAAACAATTGACTTTTGGGCAAAAAATAAATATATTTTGTTAAGGATTACCCTGTTATGCATGAAGAAGAATTTATTACTCCTTTATACTCGCATGAAGAGATAGTTAATAACCTTAAACAAAAAGGATTCACCAGTCATATCCTTTGTTGTGCGTATGCCTTATCACGTGTTTATTATCCGGGAGAACCTGTATATATACAGGCTTTTGCCCTGAACAGGCCGGTTTATTGCCAATTATTTCTTTTTGAGAGTAAGAACCTGGTATTACAGGACGCGGTATCCCTGAGCCGTAACGGGCTTGGTATGTTCCGGGTAGATGACCTGCCGCCGGGAGATTATTCCGTAAAAGTACGCTGCGAAAATCTTATTGAAAGTGAAGAATCATTTTTTTCCGTAGCCGAACATAATCAATCATCGCTTTACGCGGAAATAATATCACAAGAGACCAAACAAGGAAAGACTGAGCTTCTATTCCAGTTGAAAAAATTTCCTGAAGAGCTCTATTCAGGCCCAATACGAATAGGGGCTCATTACCTGGAATATGAGACCGAAATGAAAGAGGGTAAATTTAAGCTTACGGTTGATAATAAATTTATTTTTGATAATTTAATGGATAATTTAACGGTAACTCTGAGCGACAGCCAGGGGAATACCGCTGAAGTAAAAGTAAAGAACGCTCCGCTGCAAGAGGGCGGCCTGGAAATGGGATCCCTGATCCCCGGAGTGCTTCTGTGCCCATATAAGATCAAACCTTCCATTGACCGGGCCTATGGATTTTCTCTTGTTCATCAAGCGTATAATTTCGAAAAACCGCACATAGAGCTGTTAACCCCGGTGGTAGACGCGGAGAATCCGGTTGCTCTTCTGGAGTTGGGCATTAATTATGGTAAGGGGAACGAAATAGCAATAATCGCGTTTAATATTCTGCATAAACTTGAACCGGAGGAGCATATTTTTTTCAATTGCAGGAAGGGAGGAATACTGCATATCCCGGTTTCCGCACCCGTTACTTTTTTGTGCGTGTTTACCCGGGATAGCTCCGGGTTTAAGATACTAATAGCAGAAGGGTTTGTGATTGTAAAAGAGAAGACCGTAACCGGTTTGAAGTGTGCTGAGAGAACAGAGCCCCATAAACCGTTTCAGGTTGTTGTCAAAACAACACCCGGCAGCGATGTCTTTGTTATGTTAACTGCCAAAAGGACAGCGGCTAATTATTTACCGGAGAAAATAACCGGCAGCCTGGAAAAATATTTCAGGATGGAAGCGTTGTATGCCGGTGAAGCGGACTTCAGGGATCCTGAATGGAAAAGGAACAGGATTGCGGAAACAGAAGATTTTTTTCGAAGACTTCGGGATAAAGCAGGGAAGTTGTTTTCTCTTTTTATATATGTTCTTTTTTTTCCTTTTGTTTTATTATTCAAGCTTACGACCTGGCCATTTTCCCGGAAGTGGAAACAACAGAGCTATGAAGAGAGCGTAGCTTCGGAACGTGATAAAGAGCCGGTAAAAGAGCCGGTAAAAGAACCGGTAAAAGAAAAAGCTGGGAAAACTCCCGCCATCCGGGGGAAGAGCAGGGCCGTGATATACGCGGAGCATTTTGCGGATGTTGAAAGCGGAAGAGTTGACCTTGCTATTGAGGGCATTGATGAGGTGGGCGAGCTCGAACTTTTTGCCTTTTCCCTGAAAGGATTCGCTTTCTCCGGAAAGAAAAGATCAATACTGTGTGAAAAGAAAGACCGTATCGTGGTCTATTTTCCTGAAATATTATCGAGCACAAAGGGGATTAGCAACGGCTATATACGGGTATATTGTAAACAGGATTCGGACCTTGTCGTTGAGCGGGAAAGCGGTTCCGTAAAAGAGATGATATTCTATAGTGAGGTTCGGAATAATGAAGAATTGTCCATACCTCTTGAAAAAGCAGGAGAATACAGGGTCGTCTTAAAGAGGAACGAAGAGATCCTGGATTATTTTAAGGCTGGTATTGAGTTTATCAACCTGGAGAGTATCCGGGTAAGCACGCTGCATCTTCTTAAGCCGGGAGAAAAGCTGGAAAAGAGACCGCTTAGTATTTACGCGTCGATATTGGATCTAAAGAATGAGATGATAGAAGCTCTGGGCTGCTGTCCGGGAGGGAACGCGGAACAACTGCTGGCCGGTCTTTACGGCAATGCCCTGCTGTATATGAGTCTTAAACGAGAAGCCGACCGGGAAGAATTGGCCATAAGGATGAAGAGTGTAATAGCCCGGGTCGCCATAATGCAGAAGAAACATTTTTATGATTACCTGTGGGGATATTATGACCGGTCAACAGCTTCTATATATATCACCATTGAATGCCTCAAGCATATGAAGCCTTTTATTGAAGAGCCATTGGCATCAAAATTTCCCGTTATTGCGGGGTGGGCGGAACAGACAAAGCAGCGTTTATTCAAAGAAGAGGTAAAAGATAATTCTTTGATGGGAATAGATCTGGAATTCTCCGAGCAGGAATACTCCAGTCCCGAAGGAGCCGCGAACCTGGCTCTTTTTACCAATAGTTTTGTTGATGCAGAGCATTACCTGGAAGAGACAGCGCGGTCCAATGGAGAGGCATTGTACTGGAACGGAGATTCATTAGCCGGGCCTTTGCAGACTACTATTACTGCGGCAAAAGCGCTCTACCGGTTCCGGTCGCCTCTTTTTGACCGGGCCTGGCAGTATATTTGTGAGCGTATGAAGGATAAGCGGTTTTACAGTTCCTGCGCAACAACGGAGTTTTTGGGTCTCCTGTCTCTTATGGAAGCACGTATGGAAATAAAAACCGGAACAGTGCTTATCGACGGCAGGGCTGTGGGGCATACCGAAAACACCGGTGTAATCCGGGCGAGAAGCGTGGAAGTGTTGGAAGGGAAAGATCCGGTTGAGATCCCGGTTAAAGAGGAGTTTATCCGGGAAATCGATTATTTTACTATCCCTTCTAATATTGAGTTCAGTGTCAGGGAAGTTGACAAAACCATTGAGCAGTTCAGCAGTGTAAAGATAGCCGTGAAAACGGCCGATACAACGTCATGTTTAATTGTCCGCCTGGTAACAACGGGCAAGCTGGTGGGGCTTGCCGGCACAAGCAGGGTCCTGAAAATGGAAGTCCCGGTGATTAAGGGAAGCGCGGAGTTTTCCTTGCAGGCGGTAAAGAAAGGCCCCTGTGAGCTGTTTATTGTTGTGTATGACGCGTATAACTCCGAAAAGATTGGAATTCACCCGCTTATTTCCATAGAGGTGGTTGAGGCGGGATCCGGTTCAATTTAACCGGATACTCATAACAAGACCTGTTTTCGATAAAGAGGCTTCAATTGAGCCCTTGTGTTTTTCAATGATCTTACGGGTCATGGCAAGACCCAGGCCGTAGCCGCTGGTTGAAGAGGGATTGAACCGGTAAAAGGGTTCAAAGATCCGGTTGATATCGGAATCGGGAAGGGAATCGGAATCGTTTGATATGATTATCTGAATATTATTTTTTTCTTTTAATTTCTCTTTTGATTTTTCTTGTGAAACAGTTAATTCAATTGTCCCGCCCTGGGGAGTAAATTTCACCGCGTTGTCGAGAAGGTTTGAAAGAGCCGTGCGTATATCTTCGGGAGAACCCATTATGGAGACAGCTTCCGAAGTGATCCCGGTTTTTAGTTTAATTGATTTATGTTCAATTGAAGAGGAAAACTTATCCAGGAGTTCTTGAATAAGCATGCTGATATTAATTTGTTTATTTTCCGGATTTGTTTCACGGATATCGAGCTTGGAAAGTTTCAGGATCTGTCCAATAAGATGATCCATCTCTTCTATCTCACCATTTATTGAACCCATAAGCTTTTCATAGCCCGAAACGTCACTCTTTTCAAGTTTCCCTCCAAGGATTTCCTGGGCGATCCTGATCCGGGCAAGAGGAGAACGAAGCTCATGAGAAATATTCGCAGTCAATTCTTTAGTGCTGATAATCATTTTTTCAACAGATTCCGCCATGTTGTTAAAAGCATAACCCAGGTGTCCAATCTCATCGTTTCCCTTAATTGAAACCCGCTGCCCCAGGTCGCCGTCTGCGATTTTAAGAGCGGTCTCGCTGAATTTTCTTAAAGGAACCGTTATAAAACGGGAAAAGGGGAAAAGCAGCAGGGCGATAATAAGACCAATAGCCATGAGTCCCACAGTAAAAAGAGAACCATAGTGTTTTTCACCGGGAAAATCATGAAGGATATTCAGGTGTCCTTTTTTATTGTTGGGAAACCGGATCTGTTCTCTAAAAAGAGGAGGCGGTCCCCGTTTGAAATTCCGGTGAAAAGACCGGTGAAATTTTTTCTCACAGTCCTTTTCACAGTTTTCTTTTGGGTGAGGCCTGAGCGCGTGCTTCGGGAGCTCCGGAATTTCTCCTTCAAACGATTGGGCAATCACAGTATTGTCCGGAGATTCAAGCCATACCCTGGCCTGGAATATCTCGCCAAGGTCATCAATGTGTTTTTGCAGCAGCTTATTTTTATCAAAGGCCAGGTGACCCCCGTCCCGCAATTTCTCTTCCGTCGATTTTATCAGCAGGAAATGAGAGGCATGTTTTATTCTTTTAAAGCCTCCCTGCATTGGTTTGTCTATAAGTATCCTGAAAAAGACAAGGATTAATATTTCCGTAATAACCAGGAGAAAGAGAAAGGCCAGGAAGATCTTCACGTAGAGTTTATTTATTTTTATCGGTAGTTTCATATTTATTATCGCGCAATAAGCATATATCCCGAGCCCCACATGGTTTTAATTACATCGCGCTGGCCTGAAATTGATTCAATTTTAGACCGGAGCTTACTGATGTGGACATCAATGCTCCGGTCGAAAGCAATAAAGTCCCTGCCCCTGGCAAGGTTCATGAGTTCATCCCTGGACAGGGCCACGTTAGGCCGTTTCATAAGGGCTTCCAGGAGCTTGTATTCGGTTAATGAAACCTCAACCTGTTTATCGTCACATTTAAGCGTGTATGTAGCGCCATCAAGGATTAGCCCGGCGCAGTCAAGAGGAGCCCGGGAGCCGGTTTCGTTATTGTTGGTGTTCTTTTTTTCCGCGCCGGATCTGCGTAAGACAGCTTTGATCCTGGCAAGGAGTTCCCGTGGATTAAAGGGTTTGGTAAGATAGTCATCTGCGCCCATTTCCAGGCCAACAATCCTGTCCGTGTCTTCGCCCCTGGCAGTGAGCATAATTACGGGCAGGGAAGAGGCTCCCCGAATATCCTGTAAAACCTCGAACCCGTCTTTACCGGGAAGCATAATGTCGAGAATAACAATATCGGGCTTCCCGATATTGATGGCATCAACAGCACCTTCACCGCTTAAAAGCGAGGCAATAGTATAACCCTTCTCTTCAAGGTACTGCACAAGAAGATCCTGTAGTTTTTCATCATCATCGATTATTAATACTTTTTTGTTCATATAAATAAAATAATCAAATCAGGGCCAGGAAATCAAGTCAATTGGATTTTTAAGTGTAAAAAAAGTGTAAAAAAAGTGTAAAAAGAACAGGAACAGCTTAATAAAAAAGGCTCTTCAGGCTATTGTGTGGGAACAGGCATAATATCTAGTCCCCCCAGGTGAAATAAAATAGAATTTTTAAATCGTTCTCTATTTCTAAAGCCACAGGCCGTCCTTTTAATTTTTTGAATTTTACTGTTCTTTGCTTCA
>JAAENB010001029.1 GCA_024224995.1 bacterium
TCCGACTGAACAGCAGGCAGCGTTGTATCGAAATTAGTGGTTTTTTCTTTATCTCCCTGCCTTTTGTATAAACCCGATTCAATTTGCATAACAAGAACATTCCTGGACCAGCCGTTTTTAACGGTTTCCTGAGCATACCAGTTCCGTTCCTTTTCGGACTTTATTTTTTCCATAAGAATTACATTATGGGACCAGGGCAATTGTGCAACAAGCGGTTGCACAAACTCGGGATTTGTTTCCGCGAATTTACGCATATATTTTAAATTCCTTGGCGAAAACCCTTTCATCTCCGGAAAGCCGGATCTTAAGTCTTTTGATAATCTATCAATAATTTTCGCTCCCCAACCCTCATTTTTTTGCTTTTCCAATATCAATCGCCCAATATCCCAATATAAGAGCAGCATTTCTTTATTAACCGATAAAACAGCTTTCTGCCGGGCATTATTAATCCTCTGCTCCAGGTTCTTAAGCAAAGAATTGTATTCTGCTTTATCAATATTCTGTAATTTATTTTGATTGTTTGTAGTCATAACAGACCCCCTTATTAATAGAGCATCATTTTAGGGGAAAAAGTAACAAACTTTTTTGGGGATTATAGCAAAGAAGGCCTGCCGCTAATAGCGGAAAGTCACAAACAGGTCTATAATCCCGGGCAGGGGGCACGCCCCGGACAAAAGACCTCGAACCTCGAACTTTCTCAGTTCTTATGAAAAAATAAAAAACTGTCCGTAGACCCGGTCAACAGCCTTTCGCAGGCCTGCATCAGAGTGAGACAGAGTATTGTTTTTTAAGCTTTCCCTGGCATTTAAAAGCCGTTTTTTTTTGGAATTCAGTGACTCAACATCCTTCCCGGTGTTTTTTTTTGTAGTGATAGCTTTATCGTATGTTTCGATCAAAGTATCAAGCTTCTCAAAATTTTCGTTTCTCATGATCTTTCCTTTTGCCGGATTATTTATATTTTTTATTTATACTATTATAATACTGAAAAAGACTGTTCAGAGTCAAGGTTTTAAGTACAAAAAATAAAAAAAGCACAGGGACAAATCTGTACCGGTTTTTAGGATACCGGGGACAGGAGTTTTTTTATCTTGACAACTGGCGCCGGTCTTTAAGATAATCATAGAATGAAACCTTTTTTTGGAAATGGAAACTCAAATGTTGTAAAGCCCGGTGGCATTCCCATACGCGGAGCAAACGGGAAAAACGGGCAGGGGAGCGAACCGCCCCGGGAAAATGACGATTCGAAGGAAAAGAACGCTTCTAAAGAGGAGCTTTTGTTCCTGGACCCGAAAAAAAGGATTTTGTCGCTGTTAAAGTCATTTGTGGCCTGGTTTTTTTGGGAGTTCCTCCCGGTACGGCTGATCCTGTATAAAATCAACCCAAACTGGTCTTTCCTGAAGTCGAAAGAAGAACGTCCTTTTTCAACGTTTTTTCTCTGGTTCCTGGGTATCTATATCGTAATGTTCGGAATAGCTACAGTGCGATATAAGAACCGTGTTGAGGTGCTGGAAGCAAAGACCAATGCCATTTCCGTACAGGTGGCAATAACGGAAGTCCGGAAAAGAGCTTTAAGCAAGCTTCCTTTGATCCAGAAGCTAAAATGTCCGGAAAAACCGCTTTTTAGCAGTCCCACGACCGTATTCAGATCCCTGGTTCTGGGGAGTGAGGTCAATTATTCCGAAGTATCTATCCTGGAAAAGAATCTTATTGAAGAGTGGAAAACCAGTTTGCAGGGTGCTTCCCTCATCTCTGTTGATCTTAAGAATGCCTTTCTTATCGAGGCAAACCTGAAAGGGGCGACTCTTGAAAAATCGAACCTGCAAGGGGCCTATCTCGACAGGGCAAAACTGAATGGAGCCTATTTATTGGAAGTGAATTTAAGGAACGCCTACATGGTAAAGGCCGATTTAACCGGTGCCTTTCTTGAAAAAGCGAATTTGCAGGAAGTGAATCTTAAAGGGGCAAATCTTACGAATGCGTATTTTAAAGAAGCAAACCTCAGAGACGCTCACCTGGTTGAGGCAAACCTGTCGGGAGCTATTTTAAAAGGTGCCGACATTAGCGGGGTTTCCCTGGAAAAGGCAAACCTGAAGGGGGTTAAGGAATTGACCCTGAAACAGCTCGAAACCGTAAGCTCGCTCTACATGGCAAAAGGGGTTCCCGCGAGATTCAAAAAAAGGCTGGAAAAAATGAGGCCGGAACTCTTTAAAAAGCCTTCGTATTATTATGAATAAAAAAATGAGCATTCCCTATGATAATATATACGGAGAAATTAATTCCAAAGGGATATAACGGGATGACCGTTTATCCTTTTATATTCTTAAGAAAGAAATTCAAAGAACATCCCAACCATGTTATTATAAACCATGAAAAGATCCACATCCGGCAGCAAAAAGAACTTCTTTTTTTTGTGTTTATGCTTTTTTATTTCCTGGAAATGGCCTGGCACGCGTTGAAATTCCGGAAGCGCGGGGAAGTTGAGAACCTTTTGAATAATGCGTACCGGTCTATTTCTTTTGAGCGCGAAGCGTATACTCATCAGTACGATATGGATTATTTAACGAAAAGAAAGTTTCTTGGGATGTGGCGGGACTGACTAAGAATAAAAAAGATGTTGATAAATTTTTATCAGCATTATTCTTATTCTTCCGGTACTATTTAAACAGGGAATCAAATTTATTTTTGGAGTCGTCTTTTTTCCCGGTTTCTTTTTGGTTGGGATTTGATTTTTTAAAGGAGAAATAGTCGCAATAATTGTATTTTTCTTTGTCTACAACGCGCTCGGCCCTGTTTTCCCGGCAGTTGTTATAGGAGCCGGGTTCGTAAAACATGCAATTGCGGCATACATGCAGGTCCGCGTCACAGGCCGGACATGCCTCTCGTACTCCAACTTTGGGGTCCATTGTTAGCTCTTTATTGCAATTATAACATGCGTACATAGCTGCTGTTCTCCATTTTGGTTTATTGTTGATACTTAACCTTGTTTTTGGTATAGTGTCAAGCGGCAATTATATTTTTTAAGAGGTATGGTGCGATGATTGAAATTACACCTGACATTTCTATTGATGAAAGCGAAATTGAGGAAGATTTCGTCCGTTCTTCCGGCCCCGGCGGGCAGAACGTTAACAAGGTCTCTACGGCTGTTCAGCTCCGCTTTAATGTCGATAATTCGTCTCTTCCCCATGACATTAAAGAACGCCTTAAAAAGCTCGCTGGGAAGCGGCTTTCCAAAGAGAATGTGGTGATTATCGACGCCAGAAGGTTTCGTACCAGGGAACGGAACCGGCAGGATGCCCTGGACCGGCTTATTGCCCTTATTCAAAAAGCTTTGATTGTGCCCAGAACCCGTCGTAAAACCAGGCCCTCTGCCGCCACCAAACAAAAACGGCTCGATGAAAAACATAAAAAGAGCGACCTTAAAAAAGACAGACGCTTTAAGCCCGACTCCGATAGCTGATAAATTTTACTTGACAATGGCTTTTATATAAAAATAATGACTACTTCATGTTAATTTTTTATGAATTTACATGATATATGGATTTTGCGCCAGTAGCTCAGCTGGATAGAGCGTCGGACTTCGAATCCGTGCGTCGGGGGTTCGAATCCTCCCTGGCGCGCAAACCAATTAAAAAAGGACGAATTCCCAGAGGGGATTCGTCCTTTTTTTGTTTAAGAGCAGCTGACCCGGGTCTTCGGCTCCGCTCAGACACCGGATGGCCGGGAAAAATACGGAAGAAACTGTGTTGAAACCGGGGTCTGTTTTGCGAAGATGCTCCGGGCAAGGGTGCGACCCTGCGAGGGTATTCGGTACCTGTAGGGACACGGCGTGCCGTGCCCCTACAGGGTGTTTATTTGGTTATTACCCCTCTGTGGTGTTGGCCCTGGATAAAATCTCCGGGAAAAGGCCCGTAAAGACGTTGCACTGCAACGTCTCTCAGAACCAGACCCTTGCCCGGAGCATCTTCGAAAAACAGACCCCGGTGTCGACACAGTTTCTTCCGTATTTTTCCCGGCCAGCAGGGTCCGCACTCTCAAGAAACTCTTTTTAAATGGATCTGTTTCCGA
>JAAENB010001030.1 GCA_024224995.1 bacterium
CGGCAGGTTTGTAGGCGGAACCCTGGACCGGAACGGGCTTCGTCCGTCCCGCTATGTTATTACCAAAGATGATATAATCGTTATGGGATCGGAAGTTGGCGTGCAAACTTTCCCGGCGGAAAAAATAGCCTCCAAAGGAAGGCTTATGCCCGGAAAACTTCTCCTCGTAGACACGGAAGAAGGCCGCATCATTCCCGATGATGAAATAAAACAAAAGATAGTTAACAAGAAACCCTACCGCCAATGGGTTGAAAATAACCGGGTTAATCTAACGGACATTAAGATAGAAAAAAACATGCCTGTGGCGATTCACCCGGACCGGCTTCATGAGCTGCACCTGGCTCACGGTTATAACAGGGAAGATATTGAAGATCTCCTTATTCCCACGGCAGCTGCCGGGCAGGAGCCCACAGGTTCAATGGGAACCGACAGCCCCCTTGCGGTATTTTCCGACAAACCGCAGCGTTTGTTTAACTATTTTAAACAAATCTTTGCCCAGGTTACAAACCCGGCAATTGACCCCATACGGGAAGAGCTGGTCATGTCACTGACAAGTTATATTGGGGGGCAGAAAAACCTTCTTGAGGATACTCCCGCCCATTGCAAGATGATAAAATTTAAAAATCCCATATTATGCAACAATGATGTAGAAAAAATAAAAAACTGGGATAATCCCGAATTCAAAACAGCAACATTCAGCATGACTTTTAACAGGGCAGACGGCCCCGGAGGGCTGGCAAAAGCTATGGACAAGCTTTGCAAAGACGCGGAGCAAAAAGTTGATGAAGGATATAACTTTATTATGCTCACTGATAGAGATGTGGACAGCAATAAGGTTCCCATACCATCGCTTCTGGCCTGTGCCGGAGTCCATCATCATCTTATCCGAACGAAAAAACGGATAAAAATAGGAATCCTGGTAGAAACAGCCGAAGCCCGGGAAGTAATGCATTTCGCCCTCCTTTTCGGATATGGAGCCGGTGCAGTTAATCCCTATGGGGTATTTGCCACCCTGGACCATCTCATCAGGGAAGGAAAACTCTACTCCGATGTTTATTATCAAAAAGCCGAAGATAACTTTATTAAAGCCATTAATAAAGGACTTCTTAAAATATTATCGAAAATGGGAACATCAACACTCAGAAGTTACCGGGGAGCCCAGGTTTTTGAGGCAATGGGGCTTGGAAAAGACCTTGTTGATAAATATTTTACCGGTACTGAGTCACGGATTGGGGGCATTGGCACGGAAGAGATTGGCCGGGAAGCCATTATGCAGCACAACAAGGCATACAAAGAAAGACCGGCGCTCCTTGAATCGGAAGGTGTTTACCAGTACCGGAAAGGCGGGGAACGGCATGCCTGGAATCCCGACAGCATCCGCCTCTTGCAGTGGGCAGCACGTTCCGGAGATTATGAAAAGTATAAACAATTCTCACAGCTCATAAATTCCGAGACCCGGAAACCTCATTTTATCCGGGGACTGATAGACTTTACGGAACAGACTCCTATCCCAATTGAAGAAGTTGAACCGGTGGAAAATATATTTTCCCGGCTCACTACAGGAGCCATGTCATTTGGTTCCCTGAGCAAAGAAGCTCATGAGGCAATTGCTATTGCCATGAACGCCCTTGGCGGCAGAAGTAATTCAGGGGAAGGCGGAGAAAACCCGGAGCGGTTTAAACGGAGAGTAAACGGGACTCTGCCGCGGAGTGCTATTAAACAGGTCGCTTCGGGCCGTTTTGGAGTAACCAGTAATTACCTGAGAAATGCCGATGAGATCCAGATCAAAGTAGCCCAGGGAGCAAAACCCGGCGAAGGGGGCCAGTTACCAGGACATAAGGTCGATAAAATCATAGCGAAAACACGGTACTCAACACCGGGAGTTACCCTTATATCACCGCCGCCCCATCATGATATTTATTCAATAGAAGACCTGGCACAGCTCATTTACGACCTGAAAAACGCGAATCCCAACGCACGGATCAGCGTAAAGCTGGTTTCCGAAGCCGGGGTAGGAACCGTGGCTGCCGGGGTCGCAAAAGCTCATGCCGACAATATTGTAATCAGCGGTTATGACGGCGGAACAGGAGCAAGTCCCCAGAGTTCAATAAAGCACGCCGGCCTGCCC
>JAAENB010001031.1 GCA_024224995.1 bacterium
ACCGGTGGATGAGAATAATTCAGAAATACAAATAAGGGATGGGGCTGCAGGTTTGAAAGATTATCGACCGATAATTTTTTTAACGCGTCTGCCATGGGATCGGCTTCTTTTGTTGTTTCTACGGCAAACCTGTCGGCCTCGTATTCGTTTTTGCGTGAATAGAGCTGCATGAGAAGGCCGGTAAAAAAGTCAATTGGAGCGTACAGCATTCCAAAAAAGATAAGTCCCGCGTATATCGATTTTTGTTCCATGTAAAAAGCGTCAAAAAGACCCTGGTATGAAATAAAGAGGGACATGAGAAAAAATATTACCCCCATCTGGAGTATACTTATTATAATACTTTTGAGAATGTGCTTTTTTTTGTAATGCCCCATTTCATGGGCCAGTACCGAAACCAGCTCCGCGATAGTATGTTTTTCTATAAGCGTATCAAACAGGACAATACGTTTGTTCTTGCCGAAACCGGTAAAAAAGGCGTTCGATTTGGACGACCGTTTCGATCCGTCCATTACAAAGATATTATCAAGAGAAAAGTCAATGGATTGCGCGTAGGAAACAATGGCCTCTTTTAATTCTCCCTCTTCAAGGGGATCAAACTTGTTAAACAGGGGCATGATCCATGTAGGGACAATATACTGAATGGCAAACATGAACAGGGTAACTGCTATCCAGCAATAGAGCCAGGCGAAATCTCCTAAATTTTCAAAAATAAAGAGTATTCCGGCCATGAGAGCACCGCCGATAATAGTTGAAAGAATAAGTCCTTTTATTAAATCAAGCAAAAAGGTTTTCCAGGTTGTTTTGTTAAACCCAAACCGCTCTTCAATTACAAAGGTGGCATATATACTAAAAGGAAGAGAGAGGATTCCTTTTATAATAACCAGTATTCCCATGTAGATAAGCCCGGTAACAATGGAACCGTATCCCCAGGAGCGAATCCATTGATCCAGAAGGGGAAAGCCCTTTGCGAACCAGAAAATAAGAATAAGCATAAGATCAAAAGAAGAGCCAACCCAGCCAAATCTGGTATTTACTTTTAAATAGTCCTGTGATTTGCTATAGCGCTCCTGGTCGTACAATCCTTCGAATTCTTCCGGGAGTTCATTCCGCAGCGCTTTCAGATTCAAAGAATCGGAGGTAAGATTAAGCAAAAAATCGACCAGCAATGCTGCCAGGATAATAATAGCAATGATATTCATAATAAAACCTTTGATTAAATCTTAATTTAATTTAGAGAAATAAAAATATGGTGGGATGGAACTCTATATCCTTTAAAAAGTCAAGGAATAAAAGAGGAGGTAATCGGTGGCCAGGGGCCGGTAAAAAGAAAGAGGCGTTGTATGTAGCGTTTCTGAAACCGCCCCCTGTACCAAAAAACCTCGAACTTTCTTAAACCCTACAAAGGAATAAAACCTGCTTTTTTAACCAGGCTCTGTCCTTCCGTGCCAACAATATAATCGATAAAAGCTTTTGCTTCAGCAGTTATCCTGTCTTTATTTGAGTACATAAAAAGTTTTCTTGAAATAGGGAATTTGCCCGATTTCCCGTTCTCTAATGTGCCAACAACATTATTCACCATGATGGGCTTAACTGTCTGGTTGATATAGCCAAAGCCAATATAACCGATTGCTTTCACGTTAGTTGCGATAGCGGAAGCAACAGCTCCGTTTGATGCCTGCAGCAGCGCGTCTTTTCTTACATCAGTCTTTTGCATGACTTTCTTATGCCATACTTCATAGGTTCCTGAGCTTGTGTCTCGTGAAATAACAACGATTTTTTTGTCGGCACCGCCCAGTTCTTTCCAGTTACTAATGGACCCGCTGTAAATCGCTTTCAATTGGTTCATGGTTACGTTTTTAACGGGGTTTTCCGGGTGAATAACCGGTACAATCATGTCATACGCAACAACATGTTCTTCAGCGTTTATTCCCTTTTCTTTTGCTTTTTTAATCTCTTTGCCTTTCATTGCCCTTGAAGAATTCGCAATATCACAGCTTCCATCAATAAGCGCTTTAATTCCATTGCCGGAACCGCTTCCTTCTATAGAGATAGAAACCTTTTTCTTTTTTCTGTATGCTTCGGCGCATTTCTGGGTTATGGGAAGCACTGTTGTAGAACCTTTAATAACGATCTTGTTTCTTTTACTCTTTGAGCATCCAGCCGCGATGAGAGTAACCATTGTCAGTACCAGGAAGATACCGAAGATTTTTTTTATTACGTTTCTTTTCATTGGTAGAAATTCTCCTTATTTTTTGTCTTTATTAAACAAGATAAAACAGGCATGTTAATATTTTATAAAGATTTTCTTAAGGAGTTGTAAATATCCCTCGTTATGAGAAAGGGAGGTTTCTTTACAAAATCTTAACAATTTCATTATATTAACTTAATGAAAAATTGAGATCTTATTCATAAGAACTAAAGGAGTTGTAATAATGAGTATTCCAGCAAAAGAAACCCGGTGTAAAATAGATGTGGAAAACCTTACTTTTTACTACGGAGACAAGGCCGCCGTAAAGGATATCAGTCTATCAATAAAAGAGAATAGTGTCCTTGCGCTCATTGGACCGTCGGGATGCGGAAAATCAACATTTTTAAGGTGTATAAACCGCATGAATGATATTATTCCGGATATAAAAGTAGAGGGTGATATAATAATAGATAAACAATCTATTTATCATCCAAAGTATGATGTTACTACACTGCGAAGGAACGTGGGTATGGTCTTTCAGAAGTCAAACCCCTTCCCCAGGTCGATCTTTGAAAATATAGCCTATGGCCTGCGCATAAAAGGAATAAAAAATAAATATGATATAGAAAAAATCGTGGAGGAGTCATTGAAAAATACGGCTCTCTGGAACGAAGTTAAAGACAGGCTCAATGAATCGGCCATGGGACTTTCAGGAGGCCAGCAGCAGCGGCTGTGCATCGCCCGGACCATTGCGGTAGAACCGGAAATCATTTTAATGGACGAGCCCGCGTCGGCACTTGATCCCATATCCACTCAAAAAATTGAAGAACTGATTGAGGATTTAAAAAAAAATTATACCATAATAATAGTAACTCATAACATGCAGCAGGCAGCCCGGGTAAGTGACGAGACAGCATTTTTTTATATGGGAGACCTTATTGAAGTAAATAACACAAATATAATATTTACCAAACCCGAAATTGAAATGACTGAGAATTATATAACCGGGAAATTCGGATAAAACTTTTTTACGGAGGAGATAATGGGAACGCATCTGGAAATGGAGCTGGAAGGGGTACGGTCAAAAGTTTTTGAGATGGTAGACCTTGCCATAGAAGCAATCATCAAATCGGTAGATTCGCTAAAAAATTCCGATATAACCCTGGCGAAAGAGGTAATTGATAAAGACAGTCTTCTGGATCAACTGGAAATTGATATTGATAATGAATGTGTCAATGTTCTGGTAACCAGGCAGCCGGCGGCTGTTCACCTTCGATTTGTCCTTGCAATGCTGAAAATAAACACTGATCTTGAACGGATGGGAGATTTGGCAACAAACATCGCAAAAGAAGCGCTTGCCCTGGATGGAAAGCCAACACTAAAACCATTGGTTGATATTCCCCGCATGGCAGCTCTCTCAATAGAAATGATAAAAGATTCGTTTCTAGCGATTAGCAACAAAGATACTGGATTGGCTCAATTGGTGATTCAAAAGGATGAAGAAATTGACGCCTTGAATCTTCAGATTTATCGGGAACTTTTTTCTTTTATGGCAGAAAGTCCCCGGTGTATTTCCGAAGCACTTGGCCTTATCCTTGTGGCAAAGGCTCTTGAAAGGATTGGAGACCATGCAACAAACATTGCCGAAAGAGCAATATATTATATTGAAGGTGTTGACATCAGGCATTCGGATCAGTAACATGTCGTTATTAGATTTTAATAAAAAGAAATAAAAAAATGCAAGATAATAAAAAAATTATTTATATTGTTGATGACGAGAAAGATATCAGGGAAATTCTTGAAATAAATCTATCCGGTGAGGGCTATATGCCGGTTTCTTTCCCTTCGGCAGAAGAGGCCTTGAAGTCCCTGGATACGGAGAGACCGGATCTTATCCTTCTTGATATAATGATGGGAGGAATGGACGGGTATGAATTCTGTAAAAACGTGAGATCTTCCCCGGAACATAAAAACATCCCGATTATTTTTTTGTCGGCAAAAACCGGGGAGTTCGACAAGGTTCTTGGGCTGGAACTTGGCGGAGATGATTATATTTCCAAACCCTTTGGCATAAAAGAGCTTCTTTCCAGGGTGAAAGCAGTTCTTCGCCGGGCCGGTACACAAAAGGAAGATATAACCGCTAAAGAGGAAGAGGTTCTTACGTACAAAGGAGTTGAACTCTTTCCTCAAAAGTATGGTGTAAAGGTAGACAGTGAAGATATAAAGCTAACCAGGACCGAATTTGAACTCCTTCATCTCTTTTTAAAATATCCCGATAAGATTTTCAGCAGGGACAATATTATTGACAGTATCCGCGGTGATGATGTCTATGTTGTGGATAGAACCATTGATGTTCATGTGATGAATATCAGGAAGAAACTGGGGAAGTACAAAAATATAATTACCACCTTTTCCGGGATTGGATACGGAATAAAAAAATAGAAGAGTTTCGATATGTTTAAAACAATCAGTAATAAAATAATACTTTCATTTTCAATTTTAATTCTTCTCCTGGTTCTATTTCTCCTGGTTTTTTTTAATGACATGGTAAAGGATACGCACCTGAATATTCTCAAAAGAGAAATGGGAGAAAAGACACGGTTTATTGAACTTGTTTTGCAGCAGGACCCGGATTATTTGCAAAATGTAGAAGAAATAAAAAAAGTCGTAAATCTCAGGGTAACCATTGTAGACAACAGTGAAGCCGAAAAAGGAGCGGTAATAGCCGACTCCGATATTGAGGATGTTTCAAGAATGGATAATCATCAGTACCGGGTTGAAATTAAAAATGCCTCCATGAACGGTACGGGAGATTCTATCCGCTACAGCAACACATTTAATAGTGATATGCTTTATTTTGCCCGGGCATCCGGTTCTATTATTATCCGGTTGGCGAAGCCGTTACAAGAAATAGATAAATCGCTGCGCAAAGTAAGAAACCTGATCCTGTTTTTTGGAGCAATGATTTTTGTTATTTCAATTATTGTTACTGTTCTTATATCGAAAAAAATCACCGGTTCTATTGATGAAACATTGAATTTCGCGGAACAATTCTCCGAAGGGGATTACTCCAAACGAATCCTGAATTATAGCGAAGATGAAATGGGCCATCTTCAGAAATCACTGAATAAACTTGCCGATATTATTGTTGAAAAAATAGACTCTCTTGTTCTTGAACAAAGCAAATTGGAAATTACTATAGACAGTATCCATGACGGAATTGCTGTTGTTGACAATGAAAAAAAAATTATCCTGGCAAACCAGGCTTTTACGACCTTACTCAGTATTGCTCCTCCCGGTATCGGTTCTACTTATTATGAAGTTATACGGAATAGTTCTTTTAATTCAAAAATTGAATATGCCATTGAGAACGGTGAAAAGAACCAGTTTGAAGAGGAGTTTCTTACCGGGGTCTCCTGCGAGGTGTTTATTCGTCCAATAAAAGAAGAAAATACAATCCAGGGAATTCTCATTGTTGTACACGATATAACCGAGAAGAAGAAGATCGACCGGGTGAAAACGGAACTGGTCGGGAATCTTTCCCATGAATTAAAGACTCCCATAACAATATTAAAGGGTTATCTTGAAACGATCATTAACCACCTGGACAAGCCCGATCTATGTAAGGACTTTATCGGCAAGGCAGTAATAAATCTCGACAGGCAGAATTCGATTATTAATGATATGCTTACGTTGAATATGCTTGAAACGTCAAAGTATTTCTCAATGGAAGAAGTAAGCATTAAGGAAGTGATCGGGAATTGTGTTTCCCTGCTGGAAACAAAAGCACAAAACAAGGGAATTGCTTTTTCAATTTTTCTTGATCCCATAGATGACTCTTTTATGTGCAACAAATTCCTTACGGAAGCAATATTTTTTAATATTATCGACAATGCGATTAATTATAATATTGAAAATGGTGAAGTGAAAATCATTGCCGAAATTACCAACGGAGGTAAAACCATATCCATAAGCGATTCCGGTATTGGAATTCCACCGGAAGCCGCGGAAAAGATCTTTGAACGGTTTTACCGCGTCGACAAAAGCAGGTCCAGAGATACGGGCGGTACCGGCCTTGGACTTTCTATTGTTAAACATTCCGCAGAATTGCAGGGATGGAACATCCGCATAAACCCCCAAAATAAAGGGACTTCTTTCCTGGTTGAGCTTTAGGCTGGCTCTTAAGAAACTCTTTTTAAATAGAGCCGTCTTCATCATAACGAGGGGCTGGAAGCCCCACGTTATGAGAAAACCCATCACCCTGGTGAACTTATTTATAAACAGGGTCTGTTCCCGGAAGATGTTATCCGGGTTCTGCTCTGCTGCCCTATGGGGTTAAAACCCCGGGCTAAAATTGACTCATTTTCAAAAACTCTTGCGCCCCTTCCGGAATCTCCATAGCCCTGGCCAG
>JAAENB010001032.1 GCA_024224995.1 bacterium
AGTGCCAATGGCAATGCTGGGGCATAACCGGCACATGGGATGGGGCATAACCATGTTTAAGAATGACGATATAAATTTTTTCACGGAAAAGGTAAACCCGGAAAATCCCGGAGAGGTATGGCAGAATGGGAAATGGGAGAAACTGGCCGTAGAGAAAGAACGGATAGTGGTAAAGGGCGGGGAGGATGTGGTTTTTGATTTAAGAAGATCGAGTCATGGACCCATAATGAATGATGTAGTAAAAGGGTTTGAAAAACGGAAGAAGCCCATATCCATGTGGTGGGCCTATCATGAAAAATCGAACAGGCTGCTTGATGTTTTTTATCATTTTGGCCGGGCCAAAACAGTAAAAGATCTTGAAAAGGCCGCGCCTTTTCTTCACGCGCCGGGAGTGAATATAATCGCCGCGGACAGTGAAGGGAACATCGGGTGGTGGGGCCTGGGAAAAGTACCGGAGCTGCCGGCGCACGCCGATTCCAATTTTATTTTACAGAGCGGCGCGGACGAGTACCGGGGATTTTTTGATTTTTCCAGGCAGCCGCAAGCGGTAAACCCGGCATCGGGAATGATCGTATCCTGTAATCATAAAGCGGAATTCAAAAAAGGAAACGAGGTGCCGGGATATTATAATATGCCTTTCAGGGCTCTGCGAATAGAAGAAATGCTGAATCAGAAAAAAAGCGGATGGACAGCGGAGGATATGAAGGCCATCCAGATGGACAATACAAGCCGGTTTCACGAGAAGATCCGGGAGCAGGTTGTGCCGGTACTTGAAGCGGACGCGGCTCTCATGAAAAACGCGAACGCCGTAAAAGCGCTGGAAATATTTAAGAACTGGCAGGGAGAGCACGCGAAGAGATCAACAGGGCCAACGATCTTTTTTCAGTATTATTACGATCTTATGGAATTAGCATTTAAAGATGAGCTGGGCGATAAATTTTTTAAATTGTTTCTAAAAACAAAGGCCTTTGAAAATACCATTCCCCGGATAGCCGCGAATATGAAGTCGCCCTGGTGGGATAATATAAAGACAGCGGAAAAAGAAACAGCAAAAGATATCATAGCAGCGTCATGGATGAAAATGGTAACGGTTCTGGAAAAGGACCTGGGAAGCGACCCCGGGAAATGGTACTGGGAAAAGGTACATACCCTGGAGCATGTGCATCCAATAGGCAGGAAAAAACCAATGAACCTGATATTTAACGTAGGACCATTTTCCCTGGGAGGAGCGCGGGAAACAATAAACAATCTCGGGGGAAAAATAACCGGGGGGCATCATGCCGTGAGTTATGGACCGTCAACCCGGAGGATAATTGATTTTGGAGATCCGGAAAATTCATTTGGGGTAAGTCCCGTAGGACAGTCGGGATATTTTTTTGACGACTATTATGATGATCAGGCGGAGATGTTCGCGAAAGGGGAATATCGCAAGCAGCTGATAAACAGGAAGGAGATACAAGAAAAAGCAAAGAGCAGGCTTTTGTTAAAACCATGAGATCGCAAGTTAAATAGGGTATATCAACCCGGAATGTAAACTATGCCTGGAGCAATACCTCCGCAGAACGTTCGGAACTCGCTTCGCTCAAACAGCCTCACAACCCGCAGATGCATCACTCCAGGCATAGTTTACATTCCGAATTATGTATTAATACACAACCTTAAATTCGGGATACCATAAAATAGTAAGGGAAAAAAATACTTGACGTTTGTTTATTTTGAGGATATCCTACAGACGTTAATGGAGTCCTTGTTCTAATGCTAACATTCTGTTGAGGTAACTATGGAAACTGGTGTGTTGATAGATCTTGCCAGGGAATTCGGATATATTGCAGCGGCCCTGTTGTTCCTGCTAATTGGAAAGTATACTTTGAATTTGTTAACACCGTTTAAAGTTGATGATGAGTTGAGTGAAAAGGATAACCCGGCATTTGGATTGAGTGTTGCGGGCTACTATCTTGCTATTATTATTGTTTTTATAGGAGCAATTATTGGAGAAGGCAAGAGCGGACAGCCAATCTGGAAAGAATTCGGTATGGATTTTGCCTGGGCAGCTATTGGAATACTGCTGCTCAACATTGCCAGGATTGTAACGGACAAGATCATATTTAAATCTTTTAGTACCCGGAAAGAGATAATTGAAGACCGGAACAGCGGTATGGGAGCGGTGGAATTTGGCGTATATATCAGCTCGGGCCTGGTCCTGGCAGGAGCCATATCCGGGGACGGGGGCGGAATACTCACAGCCCTGGCTTTTTTTGGACTTGGCCAGTTAGGGCTCATAATCAGCGCGTGGATATACCAGCTGTTAACGCGGTATAATTTTCATGAAGAAATAGAAAAGGACAATGTCGCGGCAGGAGTAGCCTTTGGAGGAAACTGTATTGCCGTGGGAATAATACTGGTCCGGGGCACTGCGGGAGCTTTTGTATCCTGGGAAGAGAACCTGCTCCGGTTTGGGTGGTATTTTTTATGCGCCATACTATTGATGCTCCTGGGCCGTTTTTTCATAGACTGGGTACTGCTCCCAAAGCGGACGCTTCGGCAAGAAATAGTAGAAGACCGGAATATAAACGCCGGGTACCTTGAAGGAGGAGTTCTTATCGGCCTGGCAATGGTAATCAGCTGGGTTTTGTAAAAAGAAATTTTGTTTTGCGGAAAATACAATGGCAGAAAAATTAAATAACAAAAAAGAAACAAAACCTAAAGCAAAGGCAAAGGCGAAGGCAAAGGCGAAGGCAAAGGCAAAGGCAAAGGTCGTTCCAAAAGTAAAATCGGCAGCTATCTCAGAAGCGTTGACGGAACTTGAAGAGAACAGTACCGGGCAAAGCGGAACCGCGGAAGTTCCCGGAACCGTTGATGAAAGCCCTGAGAAGAGCAAGAAAGTTGATCCGAAGGATGAACTTCTGATGGTAAGCATGACAAAAGGGGTTAACATAATTATAGCAACTCTTGTAGGCGTAGGGATATTTTTTTTCGTACCACTGGGGATAGAGGCTAAAGTATACTTGTTTATGACCATATGCGTGATAGTAGCTCTATTCTTAAAATTATCAACCAGGCTTGACCGGATGAAAGAATCAAAAGATCTCGCAAGCATGTCAGGGCAGGAGCAGCTTTCATTGTTAATAATATCAGCGGCGGTATTCTGGTGCGGTGTAGTAATGTTTATCCAGTATTGGACAGAGGGAGGAGTGGAACCGAATTTTCATGATCTCACGGTAGTCTATATTTCATTTTTACCGCTATTATTGATAATATGGATAATCAACCTGTTTCGGAAACCAAACGCGGCAACCTTTGTGGAGGTCGCAAGTTCATTCCGCATGTGGGCCTTTGGCTACCTGGCGCAGCTCTGCATAATTGTGATGTTGATTGTTATAATGGAAGGAGCTTAATATGAGATTAAGGACAGTACTATTGATATGTATGCTTTTGGTGATGCCTTTTCCCGTAGCATTGTTAATGGGAAATTTTATAGATTATACCGATTCGTCGAACCGGGCATGGCTTTATTATCATCCCGGGTACTATCATTATCATTGGTCAACGGGGGGAAGAATGTCTTCCGGGTCCAATTGGGAGTTTCGTGGTGGTGGACCGGCGTTTGGAAAATGATATCGATAAAACAATAAGCAGCGAGCCCGGAATAAATTCAAGGTTTTTGTTTGTTTTAACCGGATCAATGGCAGCGATAGCGGCCAGCGGCATGATATATGAACTGGTAATCGCCACAATATCCGGCTATATACTGGGCGATACGGTAACCCACTTTTCAATAGTGGTAGGAGTGTTCCTGTGTTCAATGGGGCTGGGAGCTGCTATTTCAAGAAAGGTCATGACCGATCTTATACGAATGTTTTTGGTAGTAGAGCTGTGGCTTGGTTTTTTTGGCATAATCGCGTCGCCCTCACTACTCTATATTGGTTTTGTATTTGATTCAAAAGTAATATATTTTATAGCAATGCTGATATTTACCGGCAGCATAGGGACATTTGTGGGACTGGAGATTCCGCTTATTTCCCGGTACCTGGAAAAATACAGCGGAACGAGAAAAGCGCTTTCCAATGTTCTCACCGCTGATTATATTGGTTCACTTGTGGGGGCAGTGGCATTTCCCCTGTGCCTTTTTCCTGTTGTGGGACTAATCGGAACAGCAGCAGTTGCCGGGATAATTAATATAATAGTGGCACTGGTAATAATCAGTCTTTTCCGGGAACGGTTAAAAATCCGCTTGTATATAGGAGCCGTCAGTGTAGTATTGCTCTGTTGTTTAACCGGGATGCTGTTTGTCCGGGAGCCCCTGTTTAATATGTTTGAGGAACGGGGATACCGGGATACCATCATCTACCGGGAACAATCTCCTTTTCAGAGGATAATATTAACCCGGGGAAAACGGCAGGGGAGCGCGCCAACCGGGTATATGCCCCGCCGTTGGAAGGATGATTTTCGCTTGTTTCTCGACGGGCATTTGCAGTTTTCAAGTCTTGATGAGTACCGGTATCATGAGTCACTGGTGCATCCGGCTATGTCATTGCATCGGGCACCGAAGAAGGTTTTAATCCTGGGAGGAGGTGACGGGCTCGCGGCAACGCAGGTTTTTTCGTATCCCGGGGTGAGCGGGATAACGCTGGTGGATATAGATTCCAGGATAACAGACCTGGCTCGAAGCCATAAAACTTTTACAAAACTGAATAAAAATTCCTTGAATGATCCACGGATGGATGTAGTAATAGGAGATGCGTTTAATTATGTTCGACACACAAAGAAACAGTTCGATATTATTATATCGGATTTGCCCGATCCTCATTCGGCAACCCTGTCCCGTCTTTATTCAAAAGAGTTTTATATGCTTTTGCGAAAGCGGTTGCGGCCCGGAGGCTTTTTTGTGAGTCAATCGACATCACCATTTTTCGCGCAGCGGGCATACTGGTCAATCGGAGAATCGCTTCGGGCAGCCGGGTTTCGCGTAGCGTCGTATCATGTAAATGTACCATCTTTTGGAGATTGGGGATTTCATCTCAGCGGGAAGAGTTTATTTGATACGGAATTAATATCATTACGGGTCCCAACACGGTTTTTAACCGATGAATTGATACAATCACTCTTTGTTTTTGGCAAAGATGCAGGCCCTGTTCCTGTTGAAGTTAATACTCTGGATAATGTAAAATTATACGCGTATTACCAGGATTCGGAATGGGAATAGGACTCATGCAATTAAAAAAGAAGAGGAAATAAAACATGAATATTTCTTTTTATGATCATGAAGAGCATAAAGTTATTGTCCTGGACGGAGAATTTAACTTTTATAATACAACGGTCTTGAAAAAGGCGGTTCACAGTGTCACTGACGGAAAATACCAGAGTGTAGTAGTTGATGTCGGTAATGTTTCCTATATGGATTCCAGTGCCATTGGGGTTTTCTTCGCGGCAATGAGAAGAATGAAGCTGAGCAATGGCCAGTTCTATCTTATGAATGTGGGTAAAGAGTTACAGGAAGTCCTTGACCTGGTAAATGTTTCAATTCCTGAAATTGAACTTTAAATTTAATTTGCTATTTCCAGGAATTTCATATTGGCCGATATTGTTTCAATTGCTTTAAACGACGCGGCCTGTAGTTTGGAATTTTTATTGTAAATAAGCAGTGTTTTTATGCTGTTGGTATTCAGTTTTTTTAAGAATTGTACAATAGGGGGGACTGTTTCGGAGTTTATATATTCAAGTTCCTTAAAATCAATTTCCAGGTCTTTTCCTTTTAAACTTTCAATAAGACCGTCGAAGTAGGGGGTAAGGACCGTAAAGGGCTGCCGCGTATCGCTTCTTCCGTGCCAGGTTATTATGTTTTTATTATTATCTTCTACTATTGTTATTTCAAGACTTTCTTCTTGTAAATTTTCCATCTGAAATTTCCTTCTATAAAATACTTTAAAAAAAATATATACCGTTTTTAGAGCTATGTCAACATAATTTTAGGGAAATATTATGACTATATTACCTATAATGATAAAAAGAGTGGGGGAGCTATTAGTTTAAGTAAAAAAAAGAGTGATAAAATATAACCGTTTAGAGTCCCGCGCTCCCTGTATCCTCCACCGCAGGGATAACCCGGTCGAATATGGGGAGGATCTCCCGGTAAATAATCCCCGGGTCTTCAATGTACCGGGGCGAAAAATGAAAGGGGATAAGGCGGCCCACATTACAGGCAGCGGCAATTTCAGCGGCAGCCCGGGCAGTAAAATGACCGGTCTTTAACGCGCGTTCGCGCTGATCTTCGGCAAACATGGACTCGCATACCAGGAGATCGACATCCCGGGCGTGTTTTATTATTATGTCTCTGTTATGCGGGCAATCCCCGGCATCGGTAATATAGGCCAGGGTAAACAGGTGCGGCTTTTTTTCTCCCGGGCCTGGAGGAACAAAACCGCGGCTTTCACAGCGATACCCCAGAACAGGAATACTATGCTCCAGCAGGAAGGCCCTCACCCTGGTATCACCTTCATCCAGCAATAGGCCTTCGGCAGCGGGAAGCCGTTCTTTTTTTTTGATTACCAGGGGCTCGGTACACCTGAATTCGGTCCGGTCTATATGGGAGCCGTCAAAGGCGTGAACAATAAATCCGGGCCCTTCACTGTCCAGCAGGTTAAACCGGAACAATCTGAGCAGTCCTTCAATATTCGCGTCAATACCGGGAGGGCCATAAATTCGAACCAGGGTTTTTCCGGCCATCATCATCCGTAAAAATGTAACGATCCCCTGGAGATGGTCCATATGAGCGTGGCTGATGAAAATATCAGTAATGTCATGGAGTACTTTTGCCGGCATGGGTTCGAGCCAGCCCAGGTCAAAGGCCATGGCCCTGCCCGAGCCTTTACGGCGGAGTAGCAACCCCGGATCGCCAAACAGGGAATTAAGCATACGAACTTCATAGGCCGCCTGTGGATTATTTACGGGCCAGGAAATAGGGATCCGGAGATTGGGCCGTTCCCTGATTATCCAGGGAGCCGGAAGCCCGGCTCTTTTTGGTTTTTTGGTTTCAGCGGGCGGCCTGGTGCAAATAGTTCCTTCCGGGGACCGCTGAAGATCCCCGAAAAATATAGCGCTCACGTTAGAAAAAGAAGAAAGGGGGGTGATAACATTCGCGACAGTTTCCTCTACTCCCCGAATCTCTCCGAGAGCCAGTGTTTCTCCGGAGCTGCCCAAAAATCCTACGATAGAACCCTTCCACTCTTCAACGGGACGGGACTTGCCGATAATTTCAAAATTCCCGGTGTACACAGGGGTTTCCCTGGCTCCGGACTGGAAGCGGTCAAAAGCAGCGGTCCGTAAAAGCAGCCGCGCCTGTTTTGAAAGCACCGCGCAGTTGGGCGAGGGAGCAACCGGTTCCAGGAAAAGATCATCCCGTTTTTTGAGAAATTCTCCAGCCGCGTCAAGAACGGGATTCCCCGTTAGCAGGGCAATGCCTCTGGGACCAAAAGCCGCAACCAGGTGCGTAATAAAAGGAATGCTTATTCGTTCACGGGCAATACCGGGAGCTTCAACCAGGAGAACCGAGTCCGGAGGAACACTCCGGCTGAACCGGGAAAGAGCGGAAAAATAGGCAGCGCTGCTTCGAAGAGGATCAAGAGAGCCGGTAAAGGCAATAGCAATAGAATCCCCGGTTTGCCCTTTGTTCACCAGCGAAAGACAGGCAGGCGGTCCCCATGCAGGAAGCCCGGTATCGGCACCCAAAAGGAAAACTTTTTTTTCATTAGCGGTTAACTGGTCCGCCAGGTCATTGATGAGGGTGGTTTTCCCCTGCCCTGAACCGCCAATAACAAGCAAAGAATCCCCCGGATTCAATCGCTGCGCTAGTGATGTGAGTAAGCCCTCGCCCCAGATCCCCATAATACTCTCTGAAAGTTTGAAGTTTAAAGTCTTTTAACCTGTATGAGAACTTATATAGTCGTGTAGCCGATCCTGGCAAGTCTTTTTCAATACATCAACCCGGCACAAAACCGCTCGTGTCTTAGCCTACCTTAAAACGTAATTCGGAATGTAAATTCTGCCTGCGGGAGTGATGCCTCGGCAGGTTGTGAGGCTGTTTGAGCGGAGCGAGTTCCGAACGTTCTGCAGAGGCATCACTCCCGCAGGCAGAATTTACATTCCGGGTACGATATACCCTATTAAAGCCCATCCCACATCTCAACTGTCCATCGCTGCGTCTGGTATTGTTCCTGGGCCCCGGTAACAAGGGCAATGCAGAGGCTGCATATCTTCTGGAAAATAATTTTTCCTTCCTCCGTCCGTATCCCGGCTTTGGCCGGATCATTTTCAACAGAAGCAAGCATTTTCGAAAAACGTTGTATCCGTTCGTACAGAGTAAGATAGTGAGGAATATATTTTTCGTCGGTACTGTCATCGGAAGGATTGAACTGGCCCCAAAAAGCACGGCTGCAAATTCCCGGAATACTGTATTCCAGAAGATTGATTACATCATTTTCAACATCGTTATCAACCGAACCGTCTTCATGCAAGCCCAGAACTGCAAAGGAGTCGAGATGATCGATAATAGTATCGAAATAGGAAGCAAGAAGAGCATTTTTTTCTATCAAAGCCATAATATCAACAAAAAATGACTCATCTTCAAGGGGTTCTTTTTGTTTGCTGTCGTCAGAGGAAGTTCGGAAACCGGTATATTTAGCCAGGATGGCGGGATCAACACCAGCGTCAATTAAAGCAGTAACAAAATAGATGATTCTTTTTTCATCCAGTTTTTCAACAAAATTCCTGTTTGTTCTTTTCATAATAGCAAGGATCCATTCATGAAAAGGATTGTTGGAATCACTGAGAAGCCGTTTCAGTTTTACGGGAAGTGGATCCTGGTATTTTTTAGGATTTTTTACAACAACTTTGATCCTGTCGAGCATACTTTTAAGCACATGCCCGCTATAGGAAAAACTTCTCAGGTATCCAAAGGGCCCCTGCGAAGCCAGGAGGTCGGCAGCCTGAAGAGCCATAAGAACCACCTGCCATTCCCGGGGAATGGTTGCGCTTTCGGACCTGTCTGAGTTGATGGAATGGGAGGCAACCATTGCAACAATAAGATCCCGGATATTTTCGGGAATACGGACGTTTTCATCCCGGATGAGCTTTCCTTTTTCAAGTATTCTTTTTGCTTTTTCCGCTGATTTTTTCACGTGACTATGGTAAATATTTTCCCTCCAGATATCGTGGAGGATCGCGGCCATGGCGCCAACATCTCTTTTATCATCGGGAAAATTCAGAGCCCGGCTGATTTTTTGAAAAAAATAGAGCGTCATTTCCACATGGGCCGAATCATGCCCTGGTTCGTGAGCCCCGGATTTGACTTTTTTGTCGAGGATTTTGCACGTTTCCCCGTGAAATTTTTTCAGCAGGGAGAGAAATTCGGGAGTTCCGGGGTATATTAATGGCGCGTCCCCAAGAGGCAGTCTTATGATATTTTCCATTATTTCTGCAAGCATTGTTTAAACTTCTTTCACTCCTTATTTACGAACTGAGGAATACAAAAAAAACAGGTGTATAGGGGAAATCATTCTTAATTATGTCATAAATAAAATACAAAGTAAAGGATTTTTTTTTAGAAATTTAACTGCAATTATCTTGACTCTTTATATGGTAGACTGTCTTTTTGAAGAGAAGATGACAGAAGAAACTAACGAAAAAAACAAGAACGGTGTTATTCGTGGTATCGTTGTTATAGGCTCCTCCAGCGGCGGACCCGGTGTTGTAGGGAAAATAATATCAGGGCTGCCGAAAACCTTCCCGCATCCCATTGTTGTCGTCCAGCATATGCCCGGCAACTTTACGAAGATCTTTGCTGAAAACCTGAACAGGCGCTGCCCGCTTACGGTAAAAGAAGTTGATAATGAAGAACCGCTGCGATCCGGGTATTGCTATGTGGCAAAAGGCGACTGTGATATTGAGCTCACGGCAAATTATGTGATCCGGGTCAAAGAATCTTCAGGGGTATATGTACCATCAATCGACAGGTTTATGCTCTCGGTAGCCCGGGTCTCGGCAGGCCTGGATACGGTCATTGGAGTAGTGCTTTCGGGAATGGGAAAAGACGGGGCGCAGGGATTACTTGAAATAAAAAAAGCGAATGGATTTACCATCGCTCAGAATAAAGAGACATCAGTCATCTTTGGGATGCCCTTAAGGGCAATTGAACTGGATGCCGTGGTCGCCATACTGCCCATGGATGAGATAGCACAAACGATAATAGACCGGGTGTCTTTGTAAATTTATATTTTAAATATTCCCACCTTCGACTGCAGGGTATCGGCCATGGCAGCGATCTCTTCCGAGGTCGCGGCCATTTCTTCCGCGCCCGAAGCGTTTGTTTGCGTGAGTTCGTTTATGTCGGAAATTGAACCAACAATCTCGCTTGCCGCTATCTTCTGTTCATCCGTAGAGGATTTGATCTGGTTTGAAAGATCCTTAACCCTGTCGGCTTCATTGTTGACAGAGTCATTCATTTGATTCTGTTCATTCATAAACTCTTCGATCTTGTTCATCATCTCGTTAATATTATGAACTTCATTCATTATTGTTTGAATCTTCCCCATTGATTCATGAACATTATCCATGCCCGTGTTGATCTCGTCATTATTTACTTTTATAAGCGAATCAATATCACCAATACTGCTGGCAGTCTGGTCTGCCAGTTTGGAGATCTCATCAGCAACAACAGCAAAGCCTCTACCCGCGTCCCCTGCCCTGGCCGATTCGATAGCCGCGTTTAATGATAGAAGGTTTATCTGGTCCGAAATATCGTTTATCATCCCAATGATGTTTTTCATTTCATCGGAGCTGTCACCGATCTTTTTCATACTGCTGTTCATTTTCCCCAGTGATTCTTCTCCTGCCCTGGCATCATTATTTATTCTTTCGGTCTGTTTTTTTGATTCAACAATGACCCCGCCCATATTTGAAATAATGCCGGAAAGTTCTTTCATGCGGCCCATGAGGGTATTTAATCCCTCTGACTGGTGCCCGGCCCCGGTAGCCACGTGTTCCATTCCCGCGGACATTTGCTCCACAGTCGCGGTAATCTCTTCCGCGGAAGTGGCCTGGGCCTGGGCATGCTCCGCCAGCTCACGTGAGGATTCGGCCATCATGCCCGATGAGTGTGCCAGCTGTATGGCAATAACATTCACATCATTTACCACTTCATGGATCTTTTCTATAAAGGAGTTGAAATTTTCAGCCACCTCTCCAATTTCATCCCTGGAATGTATATCAATTTTCGCCGTAAGATCCCGTTCTCCTTCGGATATGGTCTTAAGATTGCGCACGAGACTGTTGAGCGGCTTGCTGATGAATTTATTCGAGAAAAATCCCGATGCCAGGATGGAGATGAGAATACCAATGGCAAAGAATATAAAAGAAACGAACAGGTCCAATACAATTTCGCTGGTGTAATGATCTTCTTTATTTTTAATAATTTCTTTAAACTTATCAAGATAATAACCGGTCCCGATTATCCAGTCGTATGGTTCAAAGTATTGAGAATAACTTCTTTTTGAGACGGGAATTTTCTCCCCTAATTTGGGAAATGAGTAATCGGAAAAACCTCCTCCTCCCATACCGGCCTTGATTATATGCTGTATAAAATAATTACCATCTTTATCTTTTTCATTAATCCTGATCTCTCCTTCCCTTTCGGGATGGTTGGGGTGGACGAGCATTTTTCCTTTTGATGTATCTACCCAGAAATATCCTGTTTTTTCATACCGGAGTCCCCGGATAAGATCTCTTGCTTTTTTTTTCGCTCCTGCTTCAGTAAACTCTCCTTTCTTTTGCATTATATGAATACCTTTGAGCAGGGAAATAACATTTTCAACCTGGACCCTGACATGTTCATCATAATATTCCTGGTATTCGTGGCTTAGTTCTTTGACTATATTATCCCGTTGTTCCAGAGACCGTACAATGTTGTATAATTGCAGAATGATTAACGCGCAAAGGCAGCTTACAATGGTTACTGCCATATTTTTGTTTCGTATTTTCATAACAAGGTTTCCTTTATATCAGCTCATTTAAAAAATCCCGGTAATGACCGGCAGCCTCTTTTGGCCGTTCTATCATGGGAACATGGCCGCAATTTTTCATAATAACGGTTGTATGATTTTTAATCCCTTTTTCAAAGACCTTTACGCATGAAACATCAAGAACTCTGTCTTTGTCTCCCCAGAGAATAAGAGTAGGACATGAAATTTTATCGAGAAGCGGCTCAAGCGGGACAGGGGCGGCTCTAAGATCTTTCATTATTTTTTCATTAAAGGGTCTGTATTCAACCGCTCTTTCAGCAAGATATTTCTTTATGGCAGATGGGAGATCAGGGGGCACAACACAGACATAGCGCATTAAGCGGTCATAATCTTCCACACTGCTTGCCACAAGAAGGTTTTTTCCTTTTGCCAGGTTAATCTGAAAATGGCTTTTTACCGGGGAAGTGACTCCACCGGCGTCAATAAGGGCCAGGGATAAGACTTTTTCCGGGTAGGCTGAAGCAAAATAACCCGTAAGATTTCCTCCCATTGAATTGCCTGCTATATGGAATTGTTTAAGTCCAATTTTTTCAGTGATTTCATTAAGCCTCCTGGCCTGGCTTTTGAGGTCATATTTCATGTTTTTGTTCCTGGTGCTTTCACCAAATCCGGGCAGGTCGGGGCAAATAACCCGGAAAGAGGCAGTGAGGTGTTTGGCGAAACGGGTCCAGTTGTCTTTGTCTGCGGCATAGCCGTGAACCAGGAGAAGAGGCTCGCCCGTACCGCCTTCCAGGTACATGATGGAGTGATCCGATATTTTTATTGTATGCTCATCGAGGCCTGCTATTCCCCGTTCATAGGCTTTTCCAATGGAAAACAGCACACTTGAAGGCAGGAGGAAAAATACAATAATTATAACTACTAGAATTATACCGGTAATGGTAAAAAATCGCTTCATAAGGACTCCTTGTGGGGCAATAACAGCATTATTCAAGTTCCTATACTATTTGAATTTGTCAATACTTATTGACTAAATATTTTATTTATGGTTTTATATCACAAAATCGGAGGATATAATGATATCAGAAATAGAAATAAAAGTTCGCGGATATCACCTGGACATGTTTTCCCATGTAAACAATGCCCGGTACCTGGAATTCCTTGAAGAGGGCCGCTGGTCTCAATTCGAGGATATGAACCTGACTATGAAGACCTTTGCCGAAAAGGGGGTTTCCATGGTTGTGGCGAATATTAATATCAGCTATAAATACCCTGCCGGAGTTGGATCGGAGCTTATTGTGCGGACAGAGTTCAAGGAACTGAGAAATACAAGCGGTCTCATAGAGCAAAAAGTATTTCTTAAAGGCTCGGAAATTCTGGTTATAGACGCCGAAATCACGGTTGTTTTTATCGGTCTAAAGACCGGGAAACCGGCGGTTATTGACGATGAATTCAGGAAGATGTTTGATATAAAGTGATATATAATGTATTTGACATTCACTGTATCTTAGTTGTATACTCATATATGCTATGAATAAACCGCTATCAACAACAGGTATACTGATCTTTATATTCCTTTACCCGGGAGCATTGTTCAGTGTGCCCGGGACAATATTTACCAGCGGGTTTAACGAACAATCCATACAGAACAAGATCGAAATATTAGAAGACCCCGAGGGCGTATATACAATAAAAGATTTTATCGTGAAGAATAATATTTCCGGGTTTGAGCGCAATACAAAAAATATCACCTCATTTGGCTATTCCAGCTCGGTATACTGGCTCAGGTTTACCGTGGAAAATAACCGCGGCAATATGGATGAGTTTTATTTGAAATTCGGATACCCGCACCTGGATTATATCGATTTTTATTTTCCCGGCATAAACAATGACTACATACAGTACACGACCGGTGACACCCTGCCTTTTAAGCAGCGAATGCTTACCAATAAAACGTTTATCTTCAAACTGAATATTCCTGCGGGAAAGCAAAAAACCTATTATCTCAGGCTGGAATCAAAGGGTTCAATCCGGTTTCCTCTTTCAATTATCACAAGAGAGTATTATATTCACAATGATCATAATGACCAGGCAGCTATTGGCATATATTTTGGAATTCTTCTTTTGATCATCATATACAATCTTTTTCTGTTTACTTCAATACGAGAAAAAATTTATCTCTATTATATTCTTCATGTTCTGTTTATCGCGCTGCACCAGGCAAAGTACTTTGGCACGGCCTTTGAATACCTCTGGCCCGGAATACCGCTGTTGAATAACACAATAGATATATTTTCAGGAGCCCAGATTTTTATGTGGCTGGGACTGTTCCTTAAAGAATTCCTGAATACGAAAGAAAACACGCCAAAACTCAATACGGTACTCTCGGGGTTTATCATTATTCAAGGAGTCTTTTCGTTCACAGTATTTGTGGTTCCAAGAACATATATTTTACATTTAAGTTCAATACTTCCAATACTGGTGATCCTGTGCGCTTTGATTATTGGTTTTGTCTGCTTAAAAAAAGGAGTACGCCAGGCCAGGTATTTTCTCCTTGCATGGACAGCAGCGCTGGGCGGAACAATATTGCTAACCGCGCATCGTCTTGGATTATTGCCCATGGTTCCCGTAACACAATACGGTGTTCAGATTGGAATAATCCTTAATGCCATTCTTCTTTCTTTTGGACTGGCCGACAGGATCAATGTCATGAAAGCCAAACTGGAGGATCTGAATATCAATCTTGAGAATAAAGTAGAAGAGAGAACAAACGAGCTCCTGGCAACAAAAGAAGAAGTTGAATCAATGAATGATTATTTGAAAGAAACAAATGACGAGCTGATTTACGCCCGGAATGTTGCCGAACGGGATATGCGGATGGCCATCAATGTTCAGCTGAATTTTCTCCCCAAAAATCCCCCCATAGCGGAACAATGGGATATAGCATTCGCTTTTAAACCAATGGCCGGAGTATCCGGTGATTTTTATGATTTTTTTGAGTTTAAAAAGACCCTGCATGGGGCCGCCATATTTGATGTCTCGGGACACGGAATCGCTTCGGGCCTGGTAACCATGATTGCCAGGTCTATTATTTACCGTTGTTTTAAAGCGGGTCTCGCAGACCCCCTGGAAACGGTTATCTCCAGGATCAATAATGAACTACAGAACGAGATCGGTTTTGTTGATAACTATCTAACGGGGATACTGCTGCGGATGAGTGAAAACCGTATTGAATACATCAACGCTGCCCATCCCGATCCCATTCTCAAACGAAAAAATGAAGTAACGCAAATACTGGATAAAGAGGGCGTATCAACAGCCGGCGCTTTCCTGGGGGTTATGGGGTTTTATTATAACTATGAAGCCCTGACCATTTCTGTCCAAAAGGATGATTGTATACTGATTTATACGGACGGCATTTTGGAAGAACGGAATAGATATAATGAGCAATTCGGAACAAACAGGCTGCTTGAATCGCTTAATAAGGCACCGGGCGGGTCCTCAAACGAGGTCCTTGATTCCGTAATGAGTGACTTTTATTCTTTTACCGGAAGAAGAGAAAATTTTTCAGATGATATAACTCTTATTGTAATAAAAAAGAAGTAGGCGGTAGTGCTATGTTAAATGTTTATAACGAAGAAATAAATCAATTATTAAACAAAAAAAGGCTTAAATTCCCCGGTTACCTGGAAGAATTATTTTCCGATGATTACTATATCAATTCCATTAAAACCGTAAGACTGGCCCTTGTCCTGGCCCTGGTATTATACATATCCTTTGGTATTCGGGATCATTTTGTTTCCGCGGATTTTGTCTACTATACATTTTTAATCCGGTACGCGGTTTTATGTCCTATGATTCTCGCGGTTCTGGGTTTTTCTTTTTTGCCGTCTTTTAAAAAAGTTATGCAGATTGTGGTGAGCTCTGTTACCGTGCTTGTGGGCCTGGGAACGGCCGTTATGACGATATTAGATGTTTCACATTTTATTGGTGTTGCCCTGCTTATAATCGTATGCTTTACGCTGTTTAAATTACGATTAATAGCGGCATGTATTGCATGCCTGCTTGTTATTGCCGGGTATGATGGAGCTGTTATATCTTTTAATGGCATACCGCGCTCTCCTGACGCGATAAAGACTTTTATTAGTAATAACTTTTTTTTAGCAGCATCATACGTCATCGGAATGTTCTTGTGCTATTCCATTGAACTGTTTTCACGGAAAGATTTCCTGCGAAGGCTCATTATTGTAGAAAAACAGGAAGAGCTTGAAATTGAAAAAAACCGGCTCAAAGAAAGAAATGAAATAATTGAAAAAGACCTGCTAACTGCCCGGAATATACAGCAGCAAATAATTCCCAGTACCAATCCAAACAAAAATATTGCTTCATTTTTTCAGCCAATGGAGCCAATAGGCGGAGATTTTTATGATTTTCTAAAATTCAGGGAACCGGAACTCATTGGAATTTTTCTGAGCGATGTTTCCGGGCATGGACTCTCAGCGGCACTGATTACGGCAATGCTCAAAAGTATTATTCTCAGTTCCAGCCGGTATAAAACCGATCCCGCGGCGTTGCTGGCGCATTTAAATGACATGCTGACGGATGAAACAGATGAAAATTTTATAACCGCTTTTTATGGGATCTATAATTCCGAAACCAGGGTACTCACCTATTCCAATGCCGGGCATAACCCTCCTTTTATTATTACAAACGGGGAAGTGGAGCGACTTGAAGTCAATAACGGCATTCCACTGGCAATATTCGGGAATGAGGATATCCCTGAGAGCAAGAAATATATTAATCTGGAAAAAACACTGCCTGCGGGCACTAAGCTTCTTCTGTATACAGACGGTTTAACGGAAGCTGCCAGGAACGATGACCCTCATTATCAATTTGAAGAAGTTATTGATGATGTACTCATAAAAAACAAGTCCCTGGAGCCTCAGGATTTTATTGAAGAACTCTACCGGGAACTGGTGGCGTATACCGGGAAAAAGAGTTTTAAAGACGATATTTGTATCGTCTGCATGGATGTTGAGTGACCCTTTTCCCGGCATCGGAATAACATCCCCCCGGAAACCAATCCGTAAAGGCGTTGCATGCAACGTCTCTCCCTCGCAGAAACCAGCCCTATTTAAAAAGAGTTTCTTAACAGTGCGGACCCGGCTTTATCGCCAAAAGAAATCCTCACTCAACACCCTTAACCTTAAAAAACTTAATCCCTGAATAGAGGGAATCGGCCTGGGCGCTGATCTCTTCAGCGGCAGAGGCCACATCTGCGGAGCCGGAGGCAACGGACTGGGTCGCCGCGTTGATATCGTTTACGGTTGTGGTCATTTCCCTGTTGGCAATCATCTGTTCTTCCGTAGCGTTTGAGATATTGTCGGCCATGGTCATCACCGTTTCGGTTTCTTTTAAAACCCGGTCCGCGGATTTGGTCTGGACATGAGAAGAGTCCGCGATCATTTGAACCAGGCCGTCGGTTTCTTTGATGTTGGTAATAATATTATTAAGGGCCTGGGAAGTTTCATCAACATACTGTTTGCCGTTGAGAACAAACTCGCGGCCCGAATTAACCAGCTCCGTAATATTTTTCGCGCTGTTGGAAGTTTGTTCCGCCAGTTTTCCAATCTCATCGGCAACAACAGCAAAGCCTTTGCCGTGGTCACCGGCCCTGGCAGCCTCAATAGCGGCGTTCAAAGCCAGGAGATTAACCTGGTCGGAAATATCACTGATCATAACCACGAATTGGGAAATTTGCTGAGTACTTTCATCAATGCTGTTCATGCCTTTGATGGTATTCTGCATAAGCTCATTACCGCGCAGGGCTTCGGAGTTGGAAATCGAAGCTTTTTCCATAGCCTGTCCGGCGAATGTTGATATTTCCAGGATAATATCTTTCAGGTCAACCATGGAAGCGTTGGTAGTTACCGATAATCCCGACTGTTCTTTAGCATTGTTCGCGATATTTTCAATGGAGCCCGAGGTCTCTTCAAGAGAAGCGGTCGTTTCTTCAATAGAAGCGGCCTGGTCTTGAGCATTGGAAGAGAGGTACTGGCTTGTTTCCGACAGGGAGCCCGAAGCTTCGGAAAGCTGCCGGGACGATTCAATCGTGGAGCGGATAACTTCATTGAGTTTCCGCAGGAGTTGTTTCATTGAAATGATGAGGTCGCCGAATTCGTCCTGCACGTAATCATCGGACGTAACCGTTAAGTCACCGGCAACGACCTGTTTAAAAATTTTGCTGATATTTTTAATTGGAGTAGAGAGCTGCTGCGCGATTTTTCGAATAATAAGATAGATAATAAACGTAAGAACAAAAAGAAAAACAGAGGCATTGATCATAAGAGAGTTCAAAGCCTGGTAATATTCGGACTGTTCCACAAACAGAACCAGGGGACGGTCCAGGAGAGCGATATCGGTACGAAAGGCTATCATCCTGGTTCCGTTAAACGTAATTTTTTGAGGAATCAGCTTCTCCATTTCCAACAGGGAATCCATTCCGCTGAATTTTTTCCGGTCTTCAGCGTCCGTGATATCGGAACCCAGAGTTTTGCCAATAAATGATTCATCGGGAAAAAAGATTATCTTACCCTTTTTATTCAGCATCATGAATTGCGCGGTTTCAACAAAATCGATATCAGCAAGAATATTTTTTAAGGATTTGATTATAATGGTCACTCCAATTATCCCGGAGGTTTTGCCGTCCACTTTCATGGGGCTGGCAAGAACAACAATTTCATTACCCGTAGCTTTATTCTTTATGGGATCGGAAATAAGAACCCTGCCGGTTTTCATTACTTCTTTAAAATATCCCCTGCCCGATATATTTTTTGTAACCCCAACACTAGCCGGAGAAATCCCATCAAGGCCAACGGCAAAATACATTTCAACATTTTTATCACGCTGTGAATGGATTATTTTCCAGAATTCCCGGATTCGCGGAAGATTTGCCCGGGCAATATAATCGTTTTTCGAGAAGGCATTTATTTCAGAGAGTACTTTTTGAAAAAACGCTTCCGAGCTCTGAGAGGTTTTTTCCAGGGCCTGGGTAAGGAGTTTGTTTTGTATCTTAGCGAAATCCGCTTTGAGAACGGAAAAAACACCCACAGTACCGATTGTGATAATAAATAATATGGCAGCGAGAATGGGGATGGAGAGTTTGTTGAAAATGGAAAGGGGCTTAAAAGATATTCTCCGGTTCGAGGGGTAGAGATATATCATGGAAAAATAATAGAGAATAAGCGCCACACACAGGGCAGTAACCTCGCCAATAAGGGCGATAAATATAGCCTGCTGAATAGAGAAAAACACCCCCAGGTAAAAACCGATAAAAACCGTGAGCACAGGCCCTCCGGCGCAGCCGATAAAAAGGGGCAGGGCGGCTTTAAAAGAGAAGGAATTAATAAAGCGTTCAACCTGGCTAATATCGGTATCGGGATTATTTTCCAGGAGTTGGGAAATATTATTATTGAGTTTTCTATTAAGGATATAAAACCACACGGTAAAGGCGATAATGATGGGCGGAGCCAGTACAGCAATAATTTTTGCCAGAAGAAGAAAGTTCTCAATACCAACAATTGCGGAAACCATACCGAAGTAGAGAAGCGGATGGAACATATATAAGCCGAGGAAGAGAATTAATGTTTTCCGGGGAATGGTTTTCAGGTCATAAATACGTCTTTGTTTTTCAGGGGCATTATTCTTAATAATTTCAGTCTCTTCTTTCGTCTCCATTCTTATCATCCTGTTGCAAGATCATCACTAAGCAAGTATTCTATATTTATTATACAATATTTTATTGATGATTCAAACAAAAAATGAGAATTTTGGAAAAATTACTGCTCAAAATAGGGGGGGATGTGCAGGGAAAAGCGTAAAAGTGAGGAAAGTCTTATTTTTTTTATCGGGATTTTCGTCGGGGAGGCTGAGAACTCCTTTTTCCGCGTTAGGGGAAATTTTTAAGAATATTCTTGACTATGTCGTCTTTGTTTGATCTTCTAACCTCTGTTATTTTTTGACCGCCCCCAATTAATAATCAACGGTTATTCCCGCGGCAGCGGGAAGAAAAAAAATAATAAGGAGGACCTGTATGAGCGAAATATTACAGGATACATCCAGGCAAACAAAAATTTTTAACTCACCGTACGATTCGGCAGCATCATTATTACAGGCCATTCATTCCGGAAAGATCAGCTCCCGTGAAGCGCTGCAGCTTTACCTGGAACGGGTGGAAAAGTATAATCCCGGTTTAAATGCCATAGTGGCGCTTGATGTAGAAACCGCGCAGCAGCGGGCACGTGAGGCAGATGAGGCCCTTGCCCGGGGAGAGCTGTGGGGGCCGCTCCATGGCCTGCCCATGACCGTTAAAGATGTCTTTGAAGTACGGGGCATGCCGGCAACCGCCGGAGCTCTTGAGCTTAAGGACCATGTTCCCAAACGGAACGCCGATGCCGTACAGAACCTGTTAGATGCCGGGGCCATTATATTCGGGAAAACCAATGTACCCCGCTTCGCTTCGGATCACCAGAGCTATAATGAAGTATACGGCACCAGCAATAATCCCTGGGATCTTGAACGTACCCCGGGCGGCTCATCCGGAGGCGCGGCAGCCTCCCTTGCCGCAGGCATGACACCACTGGAGATGGGCAGTGATATTGGCGGGTCCATCCGGATTCCCGCGCATTACTGCGGTGTATACGGACATAAATCCAGCTATGGCAGTGTATCGTATCAAGGGCATATTCCTAATTTACCGGGAAGCCTTCTTACCAGCGACCTGGTATCTATGGGGCCCCTGGCCCGGCATCCGGAGGATCTGGCATTGGCGCTCCCCATTATGGCAGGTCCGGGAGGTTTTGACCAGCCCGCGTGGCAGCTGAACCTGCCGCGGGCGCGTCATACCTCACTCAAGGATTTTCGAGTGGCCTGCTGGATTGAAGATCCCGCAGCAGCGGTAGATGAGCCGCTGCAGCAATCACTCAAGGAAGCAATAGACGCGCTGCGTTCTGCGGGGGCGCGGGTAGATGAAACAGCCCGGCCCGGTATTTCCTTTGAAGAGATGAGAGACCTGTTCTTTTTGCTGCTGGCAGGCGCTTTAAGTGACTCTTTTACGGATAAGGAATTCAGGATTTTTAAATTAATGGCTCCATTTGTTTCTTTTGGCAAATCCCTTTTTTCACTGTACGCCAGGGGGCTGGTAATGAAGCACCGGGACTGGCTTATTTTACATGAGAAACGGCAGCAGGTGAGAAAAAAATGGAATGAATTTTTTAAACAATATGATGTGCTGCTAACCCCGGTATCCCCAACAGCGGCTTTCCCGCATATGCAGAAAGGTTTGCCGGCAACCCGTTCATTGACCATCAATGGAGAAAAACGCTCATTCCTGGAAAATCTTAACTGGATCTCACTGGCCGGCCTGGCCTATTTACCGGCAACAACAGCTCCCGTAGGAATAACAGGATCGGGATTGCCTTTGGGAATACAAATAATTGGTCCGCACCTGGAAGATCTAACAACCATAGAATTTGCGAAACTGGCACAGGAAGCCTGGGGCGGTTTTAAGCAGCCCCCGGGTTATGAATAAACCGGGATACGTATCAGGCGGTGCCCTTGGGGGTGCCGCCGGGAAAATTTTTGGCCTGGCTCAAAAAGAAGGACAGGTTTGGTCTTTTAGTGGAAATCCGACTGATATTTCCCTGACAATCTATTATTTTTATTCAATTTTTATATATTTATCATTATTTTCAACTTTATTATTGCTTTTTTTCGGGAAGGCTGAAATTGTTGTTCCTATAATTAATGAATAAATTAGTCTAAGACTTGAACGATTCAGTAGTAAAGCAGACTTTTTTATGGAGCTCGTTAATAAAAATGTATTTATGAAAATATAGTATGTCAACACAATTATTTGAACAACATATCATTGATTTAAACTTCTCTTTATTAGATGATAATAAGAAGAGTGGCGTTCTGTTGACAAATAGCTTTGAAAATATTGACTCCGATTTAGCTTCACCAGACATCCTTTTTGCATTAGAGACCGCTAAAATCAAATTCAAGGCTGATGCTGTTTATTTTCGCCATTTTCAGGATGGCAGAGCCTCTGTCCCTCAATTATATTTATTTGATTATACTCATAAAAAACTTACTAATGAAAAAAAGAACGATATACATATCCGGATGTGGAATGGTTACCAGGTTCCTGCTTATATTATTATTGAGCAATCATCGGTAAGTATATTTGATTCACGTAAAAGACCAAAAGAAGAAAAAAACAGTTATGCCAAAGAAATTTTGACAAGAACCGGCAGAGCTATTAAAGACTTTAACGCTAAAGATTTTGACAGTGGAATTTTCTGGGAAGAGCAAAAGGAGAAAAAAGATTTTCGGTTTGAACAATCTGCTACAAGAGACTTGATTAGAGGCTTAAAAGAAGTTTTCAGAAGCTTTCTTGAAGAATCAGAATTAGACCGACATGTTGCATTAAAACTTTTAGTTCAAAGTCTTTTGATAAAATATCTCGAAGAAAGAGATGTGAAAAGTGCCAGCGGTTACTTTGCCGGGACATATTTCAAAAAGAATTTTAAGTGCTCAAATTTTTGCGAAACCATTCGGAATGGTAAATTGCTTGATTTGCTTGACCAATTAGCCAAAGATTTTAATGGCAAAATATTCGAATGGGACAATGACGAAGAAATTAAAGAAAGAGAAGCGATTCAGCAATCAAAAGTTCAAAAACTAGCCGATTATTTGGATGGTAATATTCAGGACAATCAATATGTCATTTGGCGTTTGTATTCTTTTACACATTTACCGGTTGAGGTTATTAGTTCGGTTTATGAAGAACTACTAACTGATAGTAAGGATATTGTATATACACCTGAAATGATTGTTAGCACTTTAGTGGATGAATGTATGCCATTAAAGAATCCTCAAAAGGATTTTAAAATAATTGACGTTAGCTGTGGCTCAGGAATTTTTCTTGTAAAAACCTACAAACGCATTGTACAGTGGTGGAGATATGAACAGTGGGAAAAGACTGGAAAACTAATTAAACCTTCACTATCGGTATTAAAGAAGCTCTTGTTAAAAAGTATTCACGGTGTAGATATTGAGCAGGATGCTATTCGACTATCCGTATTCAGTTTAGCATTAGCGGTTTTAGATGAAGTTGATTTAGACCCACCAACATGGGGGAAATTGAAGTTCCCTGATTTAAGTGAAAATATCATAACTCAGGATTTTTTTGAATTTATAATAAGCAAACCTATTGCAGATTTTGATCTGGTTATTGGCAATCCTCCTTTTAATCTACCTCCTGTAAACGGTAAAGAACCTGGTAGAGAAAAACATTTTAAAGAGTTAAATGATAGAATAGGATACATAAGTGAAATTAACATACCTGATGAGAATCCTGCGTTGCATTTTTTAGTGCAATCTATGAAGTTACTCAAAGAGAATGCGTTGCTTTGTTTAATTCAGCCTTCTGGTCCAATTCTCTACCAAAAAGACCTCAGTTTTAAACAAGATTTGTTTTCTCAGAATAATTTATTGCAAGTTATAGATTTTACAAAATTAGCAGATAAGCTTTGGGCTAGAAAAAATGTAGCTACAGCAGCTGTTTTTATTCAAAAAACAGCTCCGAACAATGAGGACGTCCTACATCTAGTAGCAAATCGTACTTTCTCAAATGCAAACCGACTTTTTTTAGAGTTTGACCATTATGATTTTCACCTGGTATCCAGGGATGCGGTTTTAAAAAGTCCATTTGTTTGGAAAGCTAATTTGATGGGTGGAGGACGACTTGTTCAGTTAATTGAAGAGTTATCAAAAATAGAAACCCTTGAGGATTTTATTAATGATAAAAGGTCCGTTGGATGGGTGGCTGGGGAAGGTTTTATTGCAAGTCAAAATGGAAAGCCATGTTCCTATATTACCGATAAAAGGTTTTTACCAACGAAAGCTTTTACTGAAAATGGAATAGATTTTTCTGCAATTCATGAATGTAAATTTGTAAAGTTTCATAGACCTAGAAATCCAAAGATATATCAACCTCCTCATCTTCTTATCAAGGCAAATTTGGGTAAAAATAAATTATTGACTTATTTGTCAGATGAAGACATTGTTTTTAAGGATAAAATAATTGGAATTCATTCGCCTGAAATAGAACGAAATGAGTTAGAACATTTATTCAATTATCTGAATGACTTTTCAGATATTCTTAGGTTTTATATCTTCTGTACAAGCGCTCAAGTTTCTGTCAGTAGAGCAACTGCACTTATCAAACAGGACATCATGCGACTTCCATATCCAAAAAATATACAGGAATTAAGTATTTCGGAGGCTAATCATGTATTAATAAATGATGTTCTTAAATATTTTATTTCTAATTCTGATGATTTAGAAATTGTATCTGACAATTCATATATCTACGAGTTTGGGGAAATTTTTTGCAAAACGTTAAACAGCATCTACCAAAATGAGAAATCATTTCAATTATTCAAAATTATAGATGCAGGAAAATATTATGCATTGCATTTTGAATATACTTCAGAAAAACTTTGTCCAAAAAATGAAAATGCTGATGATATAGAAAAATACATTGAAGCGGCAATTCCATCAAGAAAAGATAATATAGAAAGCACGCATATACAAAAAGTCATAAAAGCATATGGGCAAGATTCTATAATTTTAGCCAAACCAAAACAATTGCGTTACTGGTTGCCATCAATTGCATTAAGGGATGCAGATGAAACTTTTGCGGACTACATTAAATCCCGAGACCATAATGTTTAAAGATTCATTACCATCATATCAAATCCCTGGTGATAATGACCTTAGTGCAGATTCTTGTTTTGAGGTGGATGTAATATTGTCGTTTATCGATGAAAATGTTCCTGATTTCCCATCTTACTACCAATCAGTAAAAGATTCAGACAAGGAAAATCGAATAAGTGATATTCTTGTTCACCATTTTGAAATATGCAAGAATGAATCCGGAGGCTATTTCCCTTTTAGATTTAGTAAAAATCCAACACAAGCAGAATCCGATAGAGAAACAGATATTGGTGTTTTTGTGCTGACTCGAAACCAAACGTCAATCCCAATAATTGAATTTGAAGCTAAAAGATTTTCAGATTCATCAAAGAATAAAGAATACGTTTGTGGTTTAAGAGGTGGAATTGAACGTTTTAAAAGAGGGCATCATTCCCCCCATCTCAAAGTCTGTGGTATGTTTGGATATGTTCAAAACCGGACTTCTTCTTATTGGATAGAAAAAGTAAATAACTGGATTAAAGAGTTGTCCGAAAATAATGTTGACCCAACAATTGATTGGACGGATAGTAAAGAATATTTGATTAAAGTAGATTCTTTTCCTCAAGTTCAGAAGTTGTTTTCTTCTCATTTTAGGAAACTACCAGAAGATAGAATTTTACTGTGGCATTACTTGATTGAACTTGCCGCTAAAAATTAAAACCTGAGTTAACAAGGTTCCAGCGACAATAATGGCCTCTTGTTATTTACCGGCTTCCGTGCCGCCGGGGAAATTTTTAACCAGCATAACGCGGTTTCCTTTTTCATTGAATTCAATCTCATCAAAAATACTTTTTGCCATGGCAAGTCCTCTGCCGTGGGCAAGCAATTCCCGGTTTGCTTCAGCAGCCGCGTTCGTGATAAATTCTTTATGATTGAACCCGTTCCCTTCATCTGTTACGTAGTAGACGGCCTTTTCGTTGTTTACCGTATAATCAATAGAAACCTGTCTGTTCGCGTACCGGGAATCGTTCTGCCGTTCGGACACAAGCTCAAAATAGCGGTCTTCAATTTGGGCCGCGGTTTTTTCTTCGAAATTGATCTCAAGGTTTCCGTGTTCAATAGCGTTTATGATAATTTCACGAAGCGCAATTCTCAAAAGGTTTACCTTTTTTTGTTCAAGGTGTTTCGTAATATTCCTGGTAATACGGTGTGTAATATCCTCGGCAGTAATGAGGTAATTCCCAATACAAAAAGACTGTTTTTCCGATTGAAAATATTTTAAAAGCGTATCTTCCGGAATATGGGAGGCTTTTCCCAGTATTTCCTGTTTTCCTTTAATGTTTATGTATTCCAGTCGCACTTGCATCTCCTTTGGTTCTGTAATAATCGACGACATAAAAGGAACTCGAAAAACTATGGGTTCCCTGGTTTCCGCGAAGTTTTCAAGTTTTTCCCGGAGAAGAATTTTTGTAACGCTTCCCCCTCTGCGTTCTTCAAAGACAAGATCTATTATATTTTTCTCTTTCACTTCTTCGGGACTTATACGAAAATGTTTTCGTATAGACTTATTGGCCGACATAAAATTCCAATTTTTATCAAGGGTGAATATAATATCATCCGAATTCCCAACAAGCAGGTTAAAACGTACTTTGGAAAAAAGAGCCTGTTTTTGCGCTTCTTCCCCTTCTTTCCGCAGCATGGTGACCCTGTCTCCCAGACCAAAGGACAGAAGGGTGAAATGGAAAATCGAACCTATTTGTAAGGCATAATTGGCAAAAAAATTACTGGGAAGAATTCCGGCAACTTTTGACGCGTAAATTAAAGCGCCAACGAGCAAAGCGCTCCACGCGATAATAAAGAAAAAAGCAGGGCGATATCGTTTGATCAGTAAAACAATCCCGGTATACAGGATTGTGCCAATAACAAAGAACGATAAACCCAGCTGCACGAGAATGGAAACCGCGTAGGGCAGAAATATCTGAGTGGGGAGTGTAGCCGCAAGAATAATAATAAGAATGAGAAATACCCGGTAACACTTTGGGTGCAATTCTTTTGTCGACAGGAACGAAATAGTAAATATCATGAGTGTAATTAATCCCAGGCAAATCGTTAGCGGAATGGTATGGGTATACGCTTCCAGGAAACCGGGGGTGAAGTATTCGAACATATAGCCGTTTTGCGTTAGCTGATAAAAACTATAACAAAAAAGGAACAGGATATAATAGAAATAGGACCTGTCTTTTATCGACAGGAAAAAGGAAAAATTAAAGAGCAGCATAAAAAAGAGGATGCCGAAATATATGCCCATAATATATTGTTCGGTATGGCTTTTATCTCTAAATTTGACGCTGTTCCATAAGGCAAGAGGGATCTCCATCCTGTCTTCATTCCGGAAACGCATATAGAACACAATTTCACTGTCATAAATGAATTCAACTGGAAAAATGAAGTGGCGGTGCTGAACGGGCCTGGTGTTAAAAGCATGACGGTAGCCGGTTTTTATCACACTATATTTTTTGTCTTTGCCGGGAAAAAAGAAAGAAATGTTATCCATAAGGGGATATGAAAATTCAAGAAGCCATTTGGAATTTGCTGTAGATTGATTTCGTATTGAACACCGGACCCATATTGTTGAATTGGTAAAACCAAAATAGGGGACATCTTCCGTGCTTTTCTTAAAGGCTTCCGGGGGAATGGCCTGAATACTCTCAATCGAATGTTCATGAAGGGGATCTTCAAGGATGTAGAGATTTTTTCCCAGGGGGTACTTTTCTCTATTATCCTCAATCACCACCGTGTCGGCAGCAGAGAGCATAGTAACCGGTAAGATCAGGCTCAGGGCAAATAAGCATATGTATGAATAAAATTTCATACTTTGTTGTACTACGGTATTGGGTTAAATGCAATACTTTTTTACGGACGTTTTTTTCAGACTTTCTTTTTCGGATAGCCAGTCAGATGTTAAGTTTTTGTTGGCGGCAATTAGAATTTGCGGCAATTCCAGTCTTTTTTTCTCCAATACCGGTCATAACTGTATCGCCATTTACCTTCGAAGCCCCATTTTTTCAATATAAACTGAAAGTTTCCCCATCTTTTGTTCCCGGTTTGATGCCATCTGCCGGTAAGGATATCATTGTCTTTTCCGGAAACCTTACCTTTAATGGTTCCACCCTCATGGGTATAATACCCGGTTAAGGTTTTTGTATCCCGGTTCTTTACACGGATGTACATTTTTCCGTATTCACCACAATCAAATCTTCGTTCCCAGCTATTAAGGGAATATTTCGGCTGTTTATTTCCGGGATAAAGATTAATTGATCCCAGTAAAACTATACATATAATCTGGAATAGTAGAATTCTAATCATAATGCTGAAGTGTATATGTTTTTTCTGTTTTTGTCAAGTATTTCACCGGCTTGAATTTGTAGATTTTAAAAAGTACTTGAATACGTTCCGGCCCTGTGTTATAATCCGAAAGCAATGAGTGAACCAATTAATAAATATCGTTTATTTTACGCGGAAGCGGTGCTGTGTGATTCGCCTATTCCGCCTGTTGAAAAAGTGAAAGAAATATTTCTTAATCTTTCTCTGGATGAATTTATTGATATGATAAAAAATATGCTAAAAGAGAATGATCATGAGACATTCCAGCTTTTTTTATATTATGTACTCATCTTCCGGGATATGAAAAATATACAGGATTATATTAATTCACCGAAATTCGATAATGATTCTCTTGAAAAACTGATAATGTTTGTATACGGGTATTGTATGCTCCATGATTATACCACGGAACGAATACTCGATGAAATTCTCTATTTTATTAATGAAGAGCGTCTTCTTGATATACTCTTTCATTCAAAATTTATTTCCAGGGATAAGCTTCTTCTGCTCTATACTCTGTCGAAACTGAGCGCGGAATCGCTGAACCGGTACTTTCAAACGATCCCGAATGTTTCCGAATTTGTCCGGTCATTTATTAGACTGCCGGAAGAGATCATGCGTTCAATAATAGAACGGAACTATCGCCTTTTTCAATATATCATGCTCCAGGTTTCGGAAACAGATAATCTTGATATAGCATCGGATAATCTATTTGATCAGTATAAGGCCGATATAAAGCAGATCAGCAAGCTTAATGAGACCATTGCGAAATACAAAAAAAAGGTAAACCTGGATAGTGAAAAAGGTCTTCCCTTTAGCGAGCGCGATGCCGACCGGATCTCGTTCCTGGTAAACCAGGTCCGTTCCATGAAAGAACCGGAAAAGGTGATTGAATATTTCGACAGTGAAAATGTATTTGCCGATGAACAGGAAAAACTTTTTGTCCGGTCAATAGCCCTGGACCCCATGTTTAAAAATACTTTTATCCACTACGACTCTATGTTCACTCTTGACTGATTATTCCAGGCGTTTTATTACAAAAATAGTAACATCATCATGTACCGTGTAATTGTTTAATGAAGAGACAATACCCTGCCGTACTTCAAGCGCGGAACCCGTTCCCAGGTGAGAGAATACTTCAATGAGCCGGTCCCGTGTATACATATGCTCGGCAATAGTCCTGTTGTTTTCCCTGGATCCCTTGAGCCATGCCTCAGTAACGCCATCGGTATAGAGCAGCATAACGTCCCCGGAATTGAGTGACAGGGTTTTGTCTTCTTGTAATTCGTCGATATCTTCAAATACCCCTATCCACATCCCTTCTGTTTCAATCACCTCCACCGTGTCCGATGACGCCCGGTAAATGAGGATATCCTGGTGTAAACCGGAAAAATGGAATGTACCCTTTTCATGGTAGGCCAGAACCGTTATGGTCATATAAAAACTTTCGTTTATTTTGTTGATAATATCATACAGCGCGGCATTGACGGCATTCAACAGCTCCGATGGTTTCATGCCGGGATGTTTATACAGGCTTACGTGAATGGCGGACTGAACCATCATCATAACCAGGCCCGCGGATATGCCGTGTCCGGACACGTCGCCAATGACGATCCATTCTTTCCCCTCAAAGCGGATAAGATCATAATAGTCGCCGCCAACTTCTTTGGCAGGTTCAATATAGGCCGAAATATCATACCCGGACAAATGAAGGTCCGAAGGAAGAAGCAGGGTTTGTATTTTTTTCGCCAGCTCAACTTCTCCCCATAAGCGGTCCCTGGTCTTTATCAGCTCGCTGTTGATAATATCGGTGGCGTCCATGGCGTCGTGAAGTTCACGGGTTCGTTCAATAACTTTTTTCTCCAGGTTAATGTTCATGTCTTCAAGTTTATACGACAACCGCTCTACAGACTCGAAGGCATTTGAAAATCGCCGGGTGAGTAAATAGGATTGAAGAAATAAGAAGAAAAGAAGCCCAAAGGGCGATAGAAAAAAATCAATATTAATAACCTGCTGATTCGACAGGAACGTCATGAATGCCAGAGCCATCATAACAGTAAACCCGACAGCGGAAAGTATGGCTCCTTCTTTTTTCCGTATTGCGGCCTTGATCACTCCCGCGTAAATAAACAGTACAAGGGGCATGACTGCGTATATAAAAAAGCTAAAAAGCCGCAGGCCAATATGTGCCGGGGGAAAAACCGTTAAACAAAAGAAAGCCGTAATTCCCAGGATCAGTGTTGTTGCTTTTTGCGGTATCTCTTCGGGGAAGATATCATAAAAGAAATATATCATGCAGGTTGGCAGCAGGTAGACTAAGATGAGGACTATTTTCATATATATTTCCCAGTCGAATTCCGGGAAAAGCTGAATTACCAGGTGTTCTCTGCCGAAGAAGAAGGTCAGGGCCGCGGTGCTGATGCATAACAGGGAGAAATAGAACGATGATTTTTCCTCCCTGCGCAAGGAAAAAAGGCCGAAATAATAGAGGCCCATGATGATGATGGCGCTAATGCCAAAAATATCAAGAAACAGGCCTTTTATGTGTTCTTTTTCAATCTCTTCTTTTGAACCCATTTTGATGGGCTGTAATAAACCTCCCCGGTTATTATAAAAGTTGGATATATGCAGGAGGAGTTCAAGATCTGTGTTGTGAGCGGTAAAACTGACTATTTTGGGCAGGTATTGCGGTGTCATTGTGTCCCGGGAGATTCCCACAGTACCATTGGAAGCCACAACCGTATTATTTGCCAGGAGCGTATAGGCGCTGATCATGTGAGGTAGTTTTAGCCACAGGGTTCTTTTCGCGTCATTGGGATTGAGTTTGATTTTCAGGCGCATGGCGGCATAGCCAAACCCGGGAAGATTTTTCCCGCCCAATTCTGCTTTGTTCCATATTCCGGGCATGGAAAAATACAGGTCCGGTTTTATGGGGGTTGATTGTTCCGTTAATTGCTTAAGATCCGCAGAAGTATAAAGCTTTTTCCAGTAGAATTCCCATTCTCCCGAAAGGTCAATTACGGGTTCCGTTCCCATATTGTAATGCGAAAGGTCGAGAATTCCCTTTACTGCCCGGGGTTTCCCTGCTGCACTTTCGGAATTGCCCTGAAGCGGCATCACAAACAAGAGCATTAGTGATAGACATGCCGCTGTCCCCCATATTCTGTTGTTCATATATTATATAGTATGCAAAAAAACTTCAAATGTCAAGGGGAATAAGAAGGTTCCAGGTTCAATGCTTCGGCTCCGCTCAGCACAGGGGTTCCAGGTTAAAATAATAATTAAGTTGCAAAATTACGGAGTTTGAGATGTATCGTCTATTATGCGTACTCTAACCGGAATATATTCCTGTGAAATGGAAATAAAAAAGAGCCGTTTTATTGCCCGGGCTGCCCCTGTTCTCCAGGTAGAAGAGGCGCTTGCCTTTCTTGAACAGGCGCGGGAGCCAAAGGCAAATCATAACTGCTGGGCCTATAAAATCGGTCCTGAATACCGGTTCTCCGATGATGGAGAACCGGCAGGTACGGCAGGCCGGCCTGTTTTTACGGTAATAGAAAATAAGGAGTTCGATAATATCATTGTAGTTGTTACCCGTTATTTTGGGGGCATCAAGCTTGGAGCCGGAGGCCTGGTGCGGGCGTATAGCGGGGTTACCGCCTCCTGCCTTGAACAGGCTCCGTGGCGGACTATTATCAGCATTATTAAAAAACAAATAAAAGTACCGTTTAATTACCTGGGAAAGGTTTATTCATTACTGGAGCAGTATAAACTGGAAAAAACAGGGGAGGAATACGGCACTGAGTATGTGATTCTTGAGGTGCTTATTCCCGAAGAGCAGGCCGTTCCAATAGAAAAAGAACTCCGGGACAGGAGCGGCGGGGCAGCGTTTTTTTGTTGACGTATGGGCATTTCGGAGTCAAAATTATGCAAAAAAAAGGGAGATCATAATGAATAAAATTATTAAAATAACTATGTGCCTGTTTTTAGGATTTGTTGCGGTTTTTAGCTTCTCATGTAAATCGAAGGTTGAAACAAAGGGGATATGCAAGGTTGATATGATCGTAGGCACGGCTCAGCTTGAGCGAAAAGGGAAAACCGAACCCCTGAAGGTTAAGCAGGAACTTGAACCCGGTGACAGTATTCATACGGGTGCCGATTCCCTGGTAATTGCCTCTTTTACGGAAAACCTGGCGCAGGTTGAGATCCAGGCGAACACAAGCTTCTCTATTGATACATATAACGATAAAAACAAAGATCTTTCTTTAGAAAAAGGAAATCTCTGGCTAAAAGTGAGTAAGCTGAAAAAAGGAGAAGAGTTCAGGCTTCATTCAAGAACAGCAATAGCCGCGGTACGGGGAACGAAATTCTATACCTTTGAAATAGGGGGTATTCAGGGAACCTGCCAGTGCAGCGGTGAAACAGATTTCCGGGTAAAGCAGGGGGCTAATAAAACTAATAATAAAATTCATAAAAAAGACCGGCTTATTCTCACCAGGGGAGATAAAACAATAGAGCTTGGGCCTGAGGATTTTCCCGTTTCAAGCCCGGGTGAAGATCCGCACAAACATTCAATGCTCGAAAATAGCCCCCTTGGGCCCAAAACCAGGGCCAGGTCTCCGGAAGATCAAAAAAAGTTTATGGCTCTTATTGAAAAAAAATTTAAGGAAGCCCCGTAAGCGCGTCTTTATAGTATTCCGGATAAAGAAGAAGAGTAATGGCTTTTTGTCTTTTTTTGAAAATGTAATTGATCCATATGCGACGGGACTTTAAAGTCGCAGTATATTTATAGGAGATTTTATAAGGAGAAATTCTATGAAATGTTGCCGGTTTGCGCGTATTAGTGTTATTCTTCTATTTTTGTTCCTTTTTACCGGTATATCCTTTGCGCAGGATTCCGAAAAAAATCGCTCCATTCCGTATATTCATGACTTTCATATGTTGGATATAAACCTTTTAAATGCCGGTATTTCTTCCTTTAAACATGACCCAACCATTGGAATTGGGGCAACCTGGGGTACCAATTTGGGGAAACGTTTTCTTTTGCATGCCCGGGCTCTTTGCGCGTACCCGAAAATACTGGGCAGCAAAATGGATCTTGGCCTGGGATATATTATTCATGGCCGGGGCTCCCTGGAAAATTATACCCGGGAATGGTGGTCGGACAATGGTAATTCCCGAACCTATTACCGGGCCGAAGATACATGCAAGACAAATACCATTCATAGTGTTGATGTTGGCGTTCGGCAGTATTTATACTTCTATGATACTTCGGAAGGAACCAGGGATTATGAAGCCCGGTGCTACGATACTATTGCTTACTTCGGATATCGCTATGATTATATCCTGGATCGATTAATGACCTTTCGCCAGGTCGGTTTTAGTGTTCACGGCATGGTTGGCCAGGTATACCAGACCATATACGACTCTACGGCCGCCGTTCAGAATCAGGAAATTAAAAAAATAGCCTATGGTTTTAAGGGAAAAGTGAAATGGTGGCTTGTGGAGTTCGAAGGCGGATATTTTGATAATGAATTCTATGTGGAAGCCAATCTGAATTTTGTTTTTACTTTTTTTTGATAAATTTTTTTTAAAATTTTTCACTAAGATTATTTTTCTTTTTTGCCGATAATTTTAACGAGGCAAAACTATGCGAAAAATAATTTTTATCTCAGGGGCTTTTATTGCAGCGAGTCTTATTTTTAGTGTTTATTCACTGGCCAATCGAAGGAACACGATTATTACCAGGGAAACTCAAATAGCCAAAAAACTGTTGATCCCCCGGCAATCCATTCGAAAATTTAATCCCAAACGGCTTAGCAGTGACCAGGTCTTTATCCGTATCCATCCGCGTCTTATGCGTGTCGATCCCAGGGACATGGGAAAGTTCTCCACAATAACCAGCAGGGAAATAAAACAGATCGATTATATCAGTTCCCGGTGCAGCGGGGACGCTCCTCATATAAAAAGTTTAATGGATAAACAGCGGCTGGGTGCCTTATATGAATTTGATTCTTCCCTGTTTACCAGGGATATTCAGTGGCGGGACCTGGTCCAGTCCGATTGTCAATTCGATTACCAGACCCGGAGCTGGATTCACGGATTTCTCTTTACCCTGGGGCCCTATTTAAAAATGAACAGGCTGCGGTATGAATATGCCGTAAAAAATGAGTTCACGGAAGGGGATTTCCTTACCGAAGCAAAAGCCTTTAACGCGGCAGCAAGCCCAAAACCGCCTGCGTCGTTTAGAAGCGGTTCTGTTTCACGGATGAGCTTTGACAGGAAAAGATTAAAAAGGACAAAAAACGGCTATATTCTTCGTTTTAACCAGGGAATAATTCCCACACCAACGATTGCGGAAGGAAAGCTTTATATTAGCGGCGGTTTTAACAGCAGCAGTTATTACGCGTTTAATCCCAACAATGGCAGAAATATATGGGCTATTAGCCTTAGTGACAGTGGTCCTACGGGGGCGGCTCATTTTAGCAGAACTATTATTTTTAACACCTATTCCTGTACGCTTTTCGCGATATCGGCCGCGAATGGAAAGCACCAGTGGTCACATTTTCTCGGCAATATTATGGTGGGCACTCCCAGTATCCGGGGGAACAAGGTCTTTACCTCCTATCCTTCGGGCATCTATACTGAGGGCGGGAAAAAAGAGGGGCCAACTCATGTTCTTGCCTGTTTTGACCTTAAAACAGGGAAGATCAACTGGCAGAAATGGATCGACAGTGAATTATTATCGGCCCCTCTGGTTGAAAATAATAAAATTATCGCGGCTACGTTTAGCGGGACTATTTACAGTCTTTCGGAATCGAGCGGAAGCATTCTTAATGCCCACCGGGTGAGGGCGACATCGGTGCCTGTTCTGTTTCGGAAGCGGCTTTTATTTTCAAAACGGGTAGACGGGAAGAGTGACGGTAAGGTTATTGAAGGATTTTCATTATTCGATCCGGCTAAGTCGGAAGTGTTGTATAAAGAAAAAGGAGAAGCATCTCCTCACCTGGACCGGACTATTCGAGGTGAAGTCCAGGGCGCGTACGGGCTTGCCCATATTGAACCGGCCTTTGTGAACCTTGCCCGGAAAAATATTTTCGATATGATGGGATTCCAGGGCGCGCGCATAGCGATGTATAATAAAACCGCCATCTGCGTAAGCGGAAATGAAATTGTGGCATTTGACGCTGAAAGCGGAGAGCGTGCCTGGAAAATTTCGCTTCCGAAAAAAGCTAAAATAACAAAAGAACCGGTCCTGGGGACTGCCGCCTCCCTGGCCTCGACGTTTGCCTTTGTGGGCACAAGCGACGGACGGGTGCTTCAGATTGATATAGCAGCGGGCGCGATAAAAAAAACATACTCCATTGGTGAAGCTGTTTATTTTCAGCCGCTTATTTACAAAGGAAAGATTTTTGTTACCACGGATAAGGGAAATCTTGTTTGTGTTGATACCAAAGACCGCCGCCTCACGGGCTGGACCTCGTGGGGTGGAGACTCCGCGCGGACCGGGTCCATTAACCGCTAAAGTCTTCGTATGGTTTGTATATTACTAAAACCTGCCGGAGATCGGCAGGTTTTTTTGTATTGACATACAGATTTTGATTCATATAAAAATGACTGTAAGAGGTTATTTTTATGCTGGAAAATCTTGATACTATTCCCTGGGATATATTAAATCATGCCTATGGTAAGGCTAAAGATACTCCCGGACATATTCGCAGTCTTGCTTCTTCCGATCCGAAAGAACGGGAAATAGCCCTGGATGAACTTTCTTACACAATTATTCACCAGGGGTGTTTATGGGAAGCTGCCGCTTATGCTGTGCCTTTCCTGGTGGAACTTCTTGAACATCCTGATGTAACAGATAAATTGAGTCCCCTTACACTTCTTTGCGAAATAGCTGACGGTTGGAACAGGTATGAAAACGATAGTTATGATGCAAAAATTCTTAATCCGGACTATTTAGTATTGCTGCGTAACCAACTTCAGGAAAATCTGCATGTGTATAGAGACTTGCTTGATTCTTCTGACATCGCGGTATTCCATACAGCGGTTTTGGTCTTGTTATACACGGCCCAGGGAGATGAAAAGACTCATTCAATTGTGCTGGAGAAACTTTCCGTTGAAACCATTGCCGAACGACGTGTCGCTTTTCTGACTCTTTTAGAAGATTTTGGTCCGCGAAAGTACGCTCATATTTTTGAACAGTATTTTCATACTGATAAAGAGGATATTGTTAAGCTTGTAGCTGCAGTCAGATGGGCTCGGTGGTGCCATGATGCATCTCAGGAAGAGATAACTGAATTCCTGGTTGCTTTTATTCAAAAAAATGCCAATGATCTTATAAACCGGTATAATAGCCTGGAAACTGCTGGTGGTTACTGGGAGGAAATTGATACAGCGATTTCAATTTGGGGACCGAAGTATACGGAGTGTATTATTGATCGTTTTATTAAAAGTACTGAAGCTAATTTATATTCGGGAGAACAGCTTAATGCGCTTTTGCTGACTGCATTTATCTCTACAGCCGGCAAGGCCAATCCGTACTACCTCACTGATGTTCAAAAAAAAGTTGTTCGTTTGGTAGCAGAGAAAGCCTATCCGGAACCGGATATGGATATTTCTCATGTTATAAAAATTCTGGAAAGTTTCGGCTTACCCGGAAACAGAAAAGGAATAGATCGTATGCTGGGATTACCGGATGACACGCATCCCGGGTTTAGCCCTGGAGAGCGGCGGCCCTGGTGGGCTTTTTGGCGGTAGTAATACAGTTTGACTTTACCGTAATAAATCAATACCTTATAATAACAAAGGGTTTAATCCTTTGATGCACCCAACAGGGGGGTAACAATGAGACATGCAATATATATTTTAATTTTATTAGCGGCCTTATTCGCCGCCTGCGAAGATGATTCTTCCGGATCAATTACTCTTAATTTTGGTGATATTGCAGCAAGCCAGGGCAAGGCCGGAACAGTGCCGGTGGACGTATCTGCCATACATATTGCTGTTTACGCGACAACAGTATCGACAACAGTACCGCTTAAAACAGAGGTACTCAGCGCAGCAACAGAATCCGTTACCTATACTGTGCCCTCCGGACAGATCCAGGTGACAGTCTGGTCCGCAGATGCGGCAGGAGCAGCAAATTATTATGGTTCCACCACTCTGAATGTTGTACCGGGGGATAATCCCGTAACAGTGACCATGAGCCCTTTTGTTTTTTCCCTGAGCAACAGCGGGGAGGTTTTTTCCTGGCTGGCAATACCCGGAGCAACATTATATGAGCTGCAGAATGATTTTTTAGGTGATGCGAATTTTGTCACAAACTACACCGGATCGAGTAATTCTCATGACATGGTTTCATATGTGCAGGGAAATTTTCGGGTGAGGGCCATTTCAACGGTATTTAATCTCACCAGCGGCTGGTCCACATCTTTAACGCATTAGTCAGGAAGAAAAAGGTGACCGGTTACTTCCAGGCCAGATGCAGCTCGCAATGCTATTTAGTTTCTAACGTATTTTTTCCCTGTTCGACAGGGTCAGGTGCTCTTAAGAAATTCTTTTTCAATAGGGTCGGTTTCCGGGGATTTTGCCCGGGGTTTTGTTTTGGAGACGTTGCGTGCAACGCCTTTACGGTCTTGTTCCCGAAGATCTTTTTAAAATAGGGCCGGTTTCCGTGACGTTTTTGTGTAGGGGAGAGGCATGCCTCCAATGCCATTAAGTTAAGGACGAGCCGTAAACAAAATATGTTGATAACTATCGTTGAGGAATCCAAAAAATCAAATGGAATTGTGTTTTTTTAAAGGGGCAATGGGGAATGCAGTTTGATATACAGGTTTGCCTCGGGTCTTTTGCCTGAATTTAGCGGTTTTGGTTATGATTTTGACTTGTTCTGTTTATATCAGGACATTTTTATAAGGAGTCCATATTACTCCGGGCATACCTTGCCCTTCTCCTGAGATTGCCGGAGGCAGATTGAGGTTAGATTAGGGTTTTATTTGTAGTCTCAGAAGTTAATTTTGTCTATAATAGGAACTTTTGCAGAGTCTCCTGATTGGGAACTCCCCAAAACATAACAAAGGTTTTAATTCCGTCATATTTACCCTCACTAAAAATATAGTTGTGTTGATACTTATCGACATCTCCTTTTGGATCTTTGGAAAGCAGCAGATCGTCCAGGTAGTTATTTATAGCGAAAGCAATGATTGCGGAAACCGACAACTTATGGACCTTACGTAAGTCGCCGAGTAGGTCCGGGGCTTTGCAGCCCCTTTCCCCTCTCAGAACCGTACTTGAGACTTTCACCTCATACGGCTCAAGCTATCTAAAACCGGGAGTTAGCCCGGCGGCAAGTATTC
>JAAENB010001033.1 GCA_024224995.1 bacterium
TACGTTTTTCGGTATATTAAGACACGACCGACCCGGTTTAGCAGGGAAAAAATAGATCAGAAACAAAATAACATTGCGAGCTGCATCCGGCCTGAAAGTATCCCCTCTTCTAAATGTGAGGACTGTTTGAGCAACGCGAGTTCCGCAGCATTTAGAAGAGGGGATACTTTCAGGCCCGCTTACAAGCAAAATTTAGTTTCTTGAGAGAGCAACAATGAAACTTTTTTTACGGGTAACAAATATTTGTAACAACAACTGCATCCATTGTACCATTGCGGATATCATGGAGTACCCTGTTCCGTCAACTGAAGATATCTACGCGCAGCTCTATCACTATGCCGTTGCAGGAGCGGATTCTCTGCTGCTTATGAGAGGGGAGGCCGCGCTCAGGGAAGATCTTCCGGGGATTATTGGCTACGCGCGCAGTGCCGGGTATGGTGAAATTACTATCCAGACCAATCTTCGTTCCTTTGCCCGTGCCGGGTTCCTTGAGGAACTTATTGGCAAGGGCCTTTCCGGCCTGGAATTTTCTTTTTACAGTCACGAGGAAAAAACCTATGAAAAAATAACCCGTGAAAAAGGTTCATACGCTGAGGCTCTTAAAGGGCTGGAGAACGCGCTGCGGTTGGGGATCTCGTCTTTCTGTAATATTCCCATTCTGGCCTGTAATTATTCATCTCTTGTTGATATTGTTCAACTTGTGCGGAACCGCGGGTGCCGTCATTTCCAATTATGCTATACCAGGCCCCTTGAACAATTCCCTTCTTCGCTCTATGTTGACCCGGAACGGCTGCAGCCATACCTGCATGAGGCCCTTGCTCTGAATAAGCCGGATGATATTTCTATCACTACAGAAGCGGTTCCGCCCTGTCTTCTGCGTAAGGAAAACCGTTCCTGTATTGATGACTGGTTTCCGGAAACAGTCGATTTTATCATTCACGATTTTCACCGGAAGATATCTTCGTTAAAAGAATTTAAGCGCCTGGCATTTAATTATAGACAAAAAGGACTTCTTTGTGAAAAATGTATATATTATGAAACATGTCCTTCAACATGGACCGGGTACCGGAAATTATATGGGTCCGGTATGTTTGTCCCTGTTGAATATTTCACAGATTGAGCTGAACAATGGCAAACATTATTCTTTCACTTGGAAACAGCTGTAATAACTCATGTATTTATTGTGAATGCCCGCTGCCGGATCATCATCTGAAGCTGGGCGATCGTCTTAATGAGAGCATTATTCTGCATTATAAGGATAGTTCGCTTACTTTTGAAGAGTATATTGCCGGACTGGAGCGGAAGATATTGGCTGCTGAGGAAAAATACGCCTCCTATACAATCGACGGTATTGATGTTTCCGGAGGCGAGCCGCTTATACAAAAGAATATCTTTCCGCTTCTTGATTATCTAACTGAACGGTTTTCCGGCGTGGAAATAATGATCTGTACAAACGGCAGAATGCTGCTCTATAAAGAATTGTTTGAAAAATTATTGCAGTATCCTGTTAGTTTTGATATCACCTTTCATTCCATTGTTCCTGAAATTTTTGACCGCATAACTCAGGTGCAGGGCAGCTTCTCGCAAACCATGAGAGCGCTTCAGCGCATCAAAGAGTATTCCGTAAAAACACGCCTGGTGACTCAATTAAACGCCCTTAACATTGATTATTTTCGCGAGTATCTTGAATTTGTTACGCGGAATTTTCCCGGCATCAGGAACCTGGTACTGGACACCCTTACCTTTTTCCCCCGGGCAAAACAGCACTTTGAAACGCTCGCTATACCCTATACCGAATTGTGGAAGCGGGCCTCAAAACATCTTATGGACTTAAGCGGCCATTTTGACTCGATATTTTTTAATGTTGTTCCTCTCTGCTGTTTTCCGGAAGAACTCTACTCCCTTAACAGCGTAAAGGTTCATTTTGATACTTCTCCTGCCGGGCTGATCCGGACCCATATCCTTGAATGTGAAGAATGTCTTGCTGCTGATACCTGCCAGGGTGTGCCAATGGACTATTTATTGTTATATGGTGATATGGAGTTCAAAAGGATTACCAGTGAAACCGCGGCATCAGTTTTACGGGAAAAAACAGTGAATCCTCCCCCGGTTATTGAACCCGAAGCCATAGCCTTATACCCGCAAGACCGGTATTTTACCCGGTACCGATATCCGTCCCCAACAGGGACTGCTGATTATACGTATTTGTGCCAGGATTTTTTCCCTCGAATTGTCCGTGAAGCTACCCGTGAACTATGCAGGCGGGAATATCTCATGGATATGGAGAGCTATGCCGCGGCAGTGGAAAAGCTCAGAGATTTTTGTACGGCATACGGTACCCCCTTTGAAAATCTCCAGGCATATCCCGATCTTCCGGAAATACGTTTTTATTCCAAACCCGGCAGCGCTTTACCGGTGATACAATTGATTCAAAAACCATGGGAACTTGAAAAGACCTTGCTGCGGGAACAGGGTGCACAAAAACGATATACCTGTATTTCCCTCAGGGACAAACCGCTTAACGATACTATGCCGGAGATGATCCTTGAGCCAATACTTCCTGTTGAAGCAATCGCCAGAAGTAATTACGGCCATGATTGTTCGGCCTCGTCCGACAATTACGGGTACAGTATTCATCCTTCAAATATGCATCTTAAAATAAGAATTCATGACAGTCATGAGAAGCGGTATTATACCTTTGGGTATGTGCTGGTCATTGGTGCTGTTAATGAAGATGAACCCCTTCTTGTTCTGGATACGCTTCAAAGAGTGCCAAAGAAATTTATTAAACCCATACTGGCCTCGCTTCAAACCTGGTGCGAATATAAGAACTATAGCGGCCTGGCGTATAAAGACCCTTTGAGTCCTCCCTATTCAATTGACCGTGAGCGGCTGAGGCACTACCTGGCAGATATTCCCGAATGGAAGGAGGGAATTCCGGTTACCGCCCATATCCCCGGGAAGGAATTGTGGAAAGCGCTGGAACAGTCTTTTGGCGTGGACAGCTATAACCCTCTTCTTGAAAAACAGCTTACTCTCAAACTGCTGCATCCTATTGGAGAGTATGAAATAATTTGGTGCAATAAGGAGCATAAAGAAAATGTTTAGTTTTAAATGTAATGAGTTTTGCGGCCTCCGGTCAATGGATGTCCTGGGACTGTTATACGGACACAAAAAAATAATATCAACAGGACTCAGTGATGAATACCGGGAGAAACTTGTAAAAACTCTGGAACGGTATAATATCTATTATGATACTCTTGATGAATCATTTGATGTGAATAAAAAAAACAATACCTTTATTCTTTCAAAAGACAGGCAGTGTATTAAACAGGCTCAGGATGCGTACGCGGTCGATGATTTCCGGACTATTGGCCTGCTTCTGGGGTACCCGGCTTGTTGTGTTGAGTGGTTCCTGGATAAAGTATTCGAGGATGTATTGGTTCCCTTAACGTTTGTGGTGAGGGAAGTATATCTTAATTCTAAAAAGTTGTTATGGCCATTGAATAATGTTACGAATTTCGACGGCCGTATAGCACGGGTACCAAAAGAGTATGAGGATACAATCCCATTTTCTTTTACTTCATTGATCTCACATGTCCCCTGTTCCTATGATTGTAAACAAAGTCTTGATATCGCCGAAAGAAACTATTTGCTTAGTAAAAAATATGACCGGGATAATTTTTACCAGCTGCAATTATTACAAAAACCGATTTTTTATGTTGATGACTATAATTTCATTGTTTTTGAGGGGAATTCCGGTGAAAATAAAATTACCTATTCGAAAGTAAAATTGCACTACAGCCTTCATGACCTGCTCCCTTTCGTGAAAGAAGGGGATGAGCTTATTATTGAAAAAGATACTGTTATTGTAATGAAAAATGGATCTGCAATACATACTGGCAGTTATTCCAATCCGATTATATTGAGTTTTGACAACGTAAACCGGTAAGTGTTCTATGAGCGAGATAAAAACAAAAATTAAAAAAACCGTTCTTATGATGGGGTATTCCTGTAATAACAAATGTATTTTTTGTTATAATGATCATAAACGCGATAAACAGTTCAACAGGGACACAAAAGAGATCATGGAAGAAATGTACCATGCTCATGCCAGGGGGACAACGTATATTGAACTGATTGGCGGAGAACCCTCTATGAGAAAAGACTTCATCCAACTGGTACGGTTCGCGAAACAGCTCGGTTTTGAGACCATTATGTTTGCCACCAATGGAAGAATGCTTTCCTATAAGCCCTTTGCGGAGAAGGTTATTGAGGCCGGGGCCAATCATATTGTTTTTTCTATCCATGGGCATACTGCCGAACTGCATGACGCCTTAACCCTTGCGGCGGGCAGTTTTAATGAATTGCTCCGGGGACTGGAAAATGTTATGGAACTGGGGCTTGCCAGGATCGGCAGCAACACTACAATTGTTAAACAGAATTATAACAATCTTACGGAGATTGGTTCCCTCATTTATTCCCTGGGAATTCGGAATAGTGAATTCATTTTTGTTGATCCTACTCATGGAGCGCCAAAAGATAATTTCGAAGACATGGTGCCCACGTATGAAGAAGTGGCTCCTGCTGTTAATAAACTGCTTCGATTTGGGGAAGAGAGAAATGTTGGGCACTGGCATATTCGGTATTACCTGTTGTGTAAACTTGAAGAGGGGCTCAGGCACCGGGTTAGTGAACTGGGAGAGAAGGATACTATTGATACCGAGCATATTGCTCCTGATTTTGTTAATAAAAATGTCAGCAAGGCCCGTGAAAATGTGGGAAGGACTACGGATATTCCTTTTTGCCGGGGGTGTGAATATAATAATTTATGTGAAGGGCCCTGGCGGGAATACCTCAAACACCGGCCTGTTGAATAGTACCGCCAGGGATTTGCACCGGGTTTATTCCATTTTATAATCTTCCCGTATTGGATTCCAGGCGTCCACTGCGATGGTGACTTCATCAAGTGATTGGGCGCTGTGTTTTGTGTTGGAAGGAATAACCGCAGTTTCTCCCTTTTCAAGGATTTTTTTAGTTCCGCCTACGGTCATTTCCAGTTTCCCTTCTACTACAAGAGTTATCTGCTCATGTTCATGGCTATGTTCCGGCAGGAGTGTATTCGGTTGGAATTCTACCCAGGTTATCATAACATTGTTGAGGTGAACCGATTTTAACAGGATCCCTTCGAGCGGTGTTTTTCCTTTCATTGATTTAAATGCTGCGAAATAGTTTTCCATATGATCTCTCTCCTTTGCACAAGACTGATTTTTCCGATATAAAACAGGGCATAGACCTCTTTGGCAAGTAAAATTCTTTTGGGTAGCAAAAACAGGGCGCGGCGCTAACCCCCCTCCATCTCCGCGCAGCTTTAGCTGCGCTTTTCTCGAGTCCCGATTGCATCGGAGCGGGTCATATATAAGGTATATCAACCCGGAATGTAAATTATGCCTGCCTGGAGCAATACCTCTGCAGAACGTTCGGAACTCGCTCCGCTCAGACAGCCTCACAACCTGCCGAGGCATCACTCCAGGCAGGCATAATTTACATTCCGAATGACGTTTTTCGGTATATTAAGACACGACCGACTCTGTGTAGCGGGGAAAAAATACGTCAGAAACAAAATAGTATTGCGGGCTGCATCTGGCCTTGAAGTAGTATGGGCTCTTTGGGTTGTGAGGACTGTTTGAGCGGAGCGAGTTCCGGAGCA
>JAAENB010001034.1 GCA_024224995.1 bacterium
TTGTTAAATCGGGTCGTTAGATCATCAGATTGTTTAATGCGCCCTTTCAGGGCTTTCTGTTATTTTTGTCATTGAGAACCCAGGGCGTTACCCTGGGCTGTATCAATCCGCCCTTTCAGGGCTTTGAAGTGCAATCACATCATAGTCTGATGCTGTTCCTACTTTTTTGGAATGCTCCCTATGAAAGTATCCGGAGTGCAAAAATTGAGCGGAGCGGTTTTTTTGCACTGAACACAGCAAAAAACGCTTTGCTCAATTTTTGCACTCCGGCTTAATTAATTATAAAACAAAACAGGAGCAGAATATGAAAGCCTTGGAAAAAAAAGAGCCAAGAAAATCCGGTGAAAAAAATTTCAAGCATGTCCCCCGGAAAGATGTCAGCCAGGAACCTGAAAAGGAAATTATTTACCCTGAAAGCGACGGGAAACCGATGGCAGACAGTACAATACATTATCTATGGATAGTGAAGATAAAAGAAGGAATTGAACTCCTTTTTGCCGATGATGCGGATGTGTTTGTTGCGGCGGACCTGTTCTGGTATCCAGTGGAAAAAAAGAATAAGATTCGGGCCGCACCGGATGTGATGGTCGCCTTTGGCAGACCCAAGGGGGATCGGGGGGCATATCTCCAGTGGAAGGAGGATGATATCGCTCCCCAGACAGTGTTTGAGATTATTTCTCCAAAAAGCACCCCAAAGGAAATGGACAAAAAATTCAAATTTTATGAGCGGCACGGCGTGGAGGAGTATTACATATATGATCCTGACAAGATTGAATTCAAAGGGTGGACACGTTCCGGAAAGCGGCTTGATCCCATAAAAAATACACAGGGATGGGTCAGCCCGAGATTGGAAATCCGTTTTGAAATCACTGATGACGAGTTAACTATCATTCGCCCGGGCGGTAAATTCCTCTCTCCTCTGGAAGCAGTGGAAGCTGAAAGAAAAAAAGCGGAAGCTGAAAAAAAACGGGCTGGCAAAGCTGAGAAAAAAGCGGAAGCTGAAAAAAAACGGGCAGGCAAAGCTGAAAAA
>JAAENB010001035.1 GCA_024224995.1 bacterium
CTCATTGATTAGATCAATATCCAGCATTTTTAGATTAGTTTTAAATGAAAACTCAAGCCTCCGGGGTAATTCCCGTGATAAAGCGATTATAACATCGGCACCAAGAAAAAAGCCCGCCATAATCCCGGTTTTTTTTAGTACATCTCTCCTGGTTAACATGTTTATGTCCTTATAAAATATTAAATTTATTTAATGAGAGGAACTCTAATAACAGCTTACTTCTTTTAAGGCAATAATAATTTTGGTCTCTGTATTGGAAATTTTAGAAACCGCTGGAGAACAATCGCCTGACAATATTCGGGACGCAATAATTGCAGGAATGAAGGATTATGAAACCGATGATGATGTGACGATGCTTGTAATTAAGAAGGATTAAGGAGAGCAATAAAGCGCTTGACGGTCTCTTATAAAACCGGTATACTATTTTCAAGATGAAGAGGTATCTTTTGATACAAGAACTTATACAGAGCTTCAATATTTACCTGGTTCCACCAATACTATTTTTATTGACAGGGGTTCCGCTTGCTGTTTTTTCACTGTTAAAAGGAAAACGGCAATACGAAAATATTTTATTTGCTCTCATCTGCTTCTGGTTTTCCCTCATTATGCCGGTTTTCATCTGTCACCATATATTCAAAGGAAATGTGGCGCTGCTTCTCAAAATAGAAAGGTCTGTACATATAGTGTATGTATATGGCCCTGCGATTGTAATACTGTTCGTACATTCTCTTGTAGATAAAAAAAACAGAATTGTTGAAATTGGCACTTTTATTTTTTGCTTTCTAACCTCTCTTTTTGTTTTTACGGATTATTATTTCTACGGATTATGGGAATATAAATGGGGATATATGGCCAGGGGGGGGATTGTTCTTCAAATATTCGGGTTTGTTGCTATGTGTGCCATCGTTTATTCTCTTGTACTATCAGTAAAAAAATTAAAGACCAATATTGATAGTCATACCCGTCTTAAAATAAAATATATTATGTTTGCTATCCTGGCCATAGGAATTTTAACAATAGGTAATTTCCCTGCTCTTAGCGGTATCGGTATATATCCTCCGGGAAATTTTGCCTTTATACCGATTCTTTTTATGGCATGGGGAATATACCGTCATGATGTCATAAAGATTGATCTCTATACCAGGCGAAGAATTATGGGAACCATAACGAAAGTATTTGTTGTAACAGCTCTCATTGGCACAATTCCCGTATGCTGGTGGGCAATTGGTAATTATAGTATCGATCATATAATCAGTAAAACTATTCCATACGGACTTCCTCCGTTGGTTTCATTTATTGTCACGGTATTCCTGGCTTTTCTGTCTCTCCGAATGGGAGAAAACCGTAACGAGTCCATAATTTTTAGTATCCTGATGTTAGTTTACGCTCTCCTGAGTATTGATATTTATCTTAACTGCATAATAACCATACCTGGAGTTGGTTTGCAAATAAGCAGGCTCAGCCATCTTTTTTTTGTTTTTATTCCTCCCCTGGGAATGCATCTCATACGTATTGTTGTAAACCGTCGATCTGAGCGTTGGTTATTATTTATATTATACCTGTTTTCAATTTTCCTCTTATTCTTTTCACAATCTGATTATTATCTTCAGGGGATGTATGTCTATTCATGGGGATTATTTGGAAAGAAAGCGATTTTGATTGATATTATGATTGTCATTACAGCAATAACAACCGCGTATAACATTATGATTCTTGTAATCGCGTACAGGAAGAATGAAAATAATTATTACCGTCATCGATTTCTTTTTCTTCTAATAGGTTTTGTATCTTCAGTTATTTTGTCAGTTGGGAATCTTCCGGCAATGACCGGGTATGATATGTATCCCCCTGGAAATTTTATTTTCATTACAACAACTCTATTCGCCATTGCTCTGTTCAGGTATAATCTCAACGAGTTACTGCGTTTAATGGGATCTTTTCTTTATTATGGAGTTACTGCGGCAGCGGTATTATGGGCAGTCTATATTCTGAATGTAAAAAAATCAGACAGTTTTTTTCCGCTCTATTCCGGTCTTTCCATACTTGGCATTCTTGCATTAAAATTTTTTCTCAGGCAGCTGCGTGACGCAATAACCGGCAGACATGGCAAAAAATTAAAAATAGCGTTTGAAAACCTCAGTGATAAATTGTCTAAAGTAAGGAGTCTCAATGAAATAGCGGAATGTATATCACATACTTTTTTTGCGGACCTTTATTGCGGCCATTGCGCTATTTTATTTTTTGAAAAAAATCAAAATCAATACCGGGGAGACTGCATTCACAATACAGGTCATGATTATATTCCGGAAAGATGCGCAGCCCGGAGTGAAACAACAATAACCATTGATGGTGGTCATCCGCTTCTTGAGTATATTGATTCAAAATATTCAGTTCTCAAACCTGAGGAAATAGAAGTTCTTATTCTTAATAATGGGTTGCCTGTTGAAATACGTGATCCTCTAAGAAACGCGGAAATAATTCTGCCGGTGTTTTTTGAAAAGCAGCTCTCAGCAATCATTTTACTTGGCCTGAAAGTTGATTCTTCTGTCTACTCTCAGAACGAAAATGAATTTCTTTATCAACTTGCCATTAATCTTGGCCCCCATATTGAAAACACGAAAATTCTTCAAAACCTTGAAAAGACCCTGGAAGAGCGGACTCGGAAACTTCGCAGTTCCGAAGAAAAATACCGAGATCTTATAGAAAATACAAATGAAATCATTTATAAATCGGACTGGCGGGGAAATTATATCTATTCAAATCCCGCGTTCCGGAAAAAATTTAAATATACCGAAGACGAAATTAAAAATTTAAATTATATTGATTTAATTCTTCCGGAAAAACGTGAAAGTGAATTCGCTTATTTTAAGAAATATTTAAAAGAAGACTTTGATTCAACTCAGCATGAGTTTCCCACTATTACAAAATCAGGAAAAATTGTATGGGTAGTTCAGGATGTGAAGGTTATCAAGGATGAATCGGGCCGCATTAAAGAATTTAACGGCATTGTGCATGATATTACCGCGAGAAAAGCTGCAGAGGACGCGTTGCGTGAAAGCGAAAAGAACTACCAGCAGTTGATGAATAATGTCAATGATTGTGTGTTTATATGCACGTTTGACGGACTTTTCAAATATGTCAACCCCGCTGTTACCAGGTTGATGGGAGAGCTTCAGGATGATTTTATAGGAAAACATTACCTGTCAATTGTACATCCCGATTATCGTGAACAGCAGCAAAAATTTTATAAGAACCAGGTTAAAAAAAATATTGAAACTACCTATTGTGAATTCCCAATACTAATAAAAGACGGCGCGGAAAAATGGGCTGGTCAAACGGTTCGTATGCTCAAAAACAATGAAGGAGAAGTCGAATTTTACGGTATTACCAGGGATATATCAGATCGGAAAAAAGCTGAAGACGCGCGCCGTGATCTTGAGAAAGCAAAATCCCGTTTTTTCTCAAATATCTCTCACGAGATCCGTACTCCACTGACCTTAATGCTGGGACCAATTGAGTCTGTTCTTCAGGGAAATTACGGGAAAGAAATAGATGATGATTTTTTCAGGAATCTTCATCGAAATACTCTCAGTCTTTTAAAACTGGTAAACAACCTCCTTGATTTTTCAAAAATTGAAGCGGGAAAAATGATTCTTAGAGTACAAGAGGCAAATATCGTTCACTTTGCCCGTCATCACTTTTCAAAAATAGAGCTTGCGGGAAAATCAAAGAATATCAACCTGGAGTTTAATTCTTCAGCAGATTCGATCAATCTATTTTTCGATCCTGAAAAAATGGACAGGGTTTTCATGAATCTTCTTTCAAATGCCTTGAAGTTTACCGGTGATGGAGGAACAATTTCAATTGATATTAATGAACATGAACGTTTTTGCCGCATTATAGTCGCTGATACGGGAGAAGGCATTCCTGAAAAAAATATTTATACAATATTCGACCGTTTTAGCCAGGCAGACGCCACTTCCACCAGGAAGCATGAAGGAACAGGAATTGGACTCGCTCTTGTTAAGGAGCTGGTGGAGCTTCATGGTGGTATCATTGAAGCTGAAAGCAGGTATATAGAAAACCATAAAGAGGATCATGGTTCCATATTCACGGTTGTAATTCCAAAGGGAATAGAACATTTTAAAGACATAGACAATGTTACTTTTTCTAAAAATTCTGATCTTGATGATTATGTTAAAGATTACCACATGGAGGGCGTCAATGACATTGAAATGTCTCAAACAGAAGAGAGTGAAGACCAGGCGGAATCGGGCAATAAGCAAACAATTCTCGTTGTTGATGATAATGAAGGTATGCGGGACTTTTTAAAAACACTGCTTCAAAAAGAGTACCGCGTACTGTTTGCCGAGGATGGAGAAAAAGGATTAGCTGCCGCAAGAAATCATACCCCCGATCTTATTGTGTCTGATGTTATGATGCCGGTGATGAGCGGCTTTGATATGACATCGCTGATTAAACAGGATAGTGATCTAAAAACAACTCCCGTAATTCTTCTCACGGCCGACACCGATATTATGAATAAAGTTACGGGTCTTGAAAACGGCGCCGATGATTACCTTCATAAACCCTTTAACTCCCTGGAGCTGCAAACACGAATTTCTTCACTCTTAAAAAATTATGAAAATCAGAAGATTATTAGCCGGCGCAATAAAGATATCGAAGCTGAACTTGAAGTGGCCCGCCTGCTCCAGGAACGTCTGCTGCCCCCGTCAATACCGGAGATCTCCGGCTATCAAGGTTTTGCTGTTTATATTCCTATGGACAAGGTAGGCGGCGATTTTTATGATATTGAAGACCGTGACGGATCTCTTAATATTATAATCGCTGATGTTTCGGGTCATGGACTCCCCGGAGCCTTTCTCGCGGCAGTTACGAAAATCGCGTTGGATAATATTACGGACAGGACAAGTACGGCAAGAGTTCTTTCTCTTCTCAATGATGTTATACTCAAATACACGGTGCAGAGTAATTTTGTTACGGCTTTTTTTGCTTCTATTAATACCGCCGCCAATATCATGCGATATTCTTCAGCAGGGCATTGTCCATCACTGGTTTATCGAAAAAAAAATAATGAATTGTTTGAACTCAATGCAAAAGGCACCCTCCTGGGATGGATGAGTGACATCCCCATAGAAGAAAAAACAATTCAGCTGGAACCGGGAGACCGCGTTGTATTTCATACCGATGGAATTACTGAGAGTGAAAATTCATCCAATGAATTATATGGAGATGAACGGCTGCAAAAAACAATACGGGAATACGCGAATTTACCGGCTGAAAAATTTACTCAGGAACTCATGAAGGATCTTGAAATCTTTAGGGGCAGTACGAACTTCGAGGATGATATTACTATGCTTGTACTTGATGTGCTTTAATATGAAGCACATCAAGTATAACAGCTATTGCTCTATCAATCTTCGTACGTTACATGCAGTGAGAGGTTGTCCGGATTCCAGCCTAACATTTGAATGTGGTGGGAATAGGCAGCACCCGGGTCAATAACTTTGTTTAAAAACCGGAGACGAATCTGAGAGGTTCCGGTCTTGTTTATGGCACTTTTGCCTGCCGTATTGAAATACGTGGAATTCTGTGTGCCGCTATTAAAGTATGGTACTTCCGAAACCAGGCTTCCGGCGGTACTGTACGCGTCGGCGTCGCTCCCATCCTGATTTCCCCAATCATCCTCTTCAATGGCTGCGTTCGCGCCAAATGCTCCGTTTTTTACATCAATGACCATGATATTATCTGCCCATGGTGAACCATTTGAGAGTCTATAATCGAGTGATACATATACTGATTTAATGACAGCGTCATCGGGTATGGAAGACGTATCAAAAGAGATTATAGCTCTGCTATCCAGTCCATCCATATTATTTCCAACTACCGGTCCAAGTTGATTGATAACCGCGTAAGCGCCGGACCCGTCATCATAATTCGCGTAAATATATCCGTCATCGGTGTGGTTATACGTTTCATTGTAGGTCTCAGGACAGGGACCAACTTTCCATCCCAGGGCAAAGAACTTTTTATGCAAAGTAGTTACGGTACTTGCGCCAAAACCCATAAATTCATTAGTTCCTTTCGCGTAGTATACCTGCATTACCAAACCCATAAATTGGATTTCTTTCATGTAAGCTCTGTTCGATAAGAGATGCACCAGATTTGCTGCAGTATACTCTGAGCAGGTATTAATAGGTCCAATAACGTCTCTTTCAGCCATGATTGCTTTGCTGGTGTCCGGCTCTGTTTCGCTTTGAGATAAAGCGCTCTGACCTTGTTCATCTGCTCCCGTTGGAGTGTCAATCTCACAAGAGACTAAATACAGGGGAACCAGGCATATTAAAAATAAGCGTATAATTTTTTTCATTACATTCTCCTTTTTTGATATTGTTCAGGTACCTTCTATATATATAGTAGAGATATTGGATGAAATGTGCCCAAATTTTTTTTAAATTTAAAAAAATAATTAATCTGCTTGACAATATGTGCATATACACATATATTAGTGGTTATGAATAAGAAAAAAAATGATGTTAGTTTTGAAAAGCTTTTTCTTCTGAGCCAGCAATGCCTGTCATTTAAGACAAAGAAACTCTCAAGACTGGTTGTTCAAAAATATGATGATGCCTTAAGGAAAACCGGTATTCGTTCAACACAATTAACAATTCTCATCGCAATACGCTTGCAGGAACCTGTGAATATGAACCAGCTGGCTGAATCTGTTTCCATGGACAGGTCAACCGCAATTAGAGGCTGTAATGCTCTTGAAAAGGAAGGGTATGTTTCTTTATCACCCGGTGAGGACCGCCGTTATAAATTCGCGGAGCTGACCGCTCAAGGCAAAAAAAAGATCACCGAAGCCTATCCTTTATGGCAGGATGTTCAGAACTCTGTTAGCGGAATTATCGGAAAAACATTGTTCGATACTATTTCAAAAGCAATTGTTGACGTTACAAATAAATTGGCATAAAATTTTAGGAGAGTGAAATTTTGAATACACAATTAAAGGCAGGAGATAAAGCAGCAAACTTTCAATTTGATACACCCTGGAAATCCTCACAGGATTTTTATAATACCATTCAAAACCAGGACGCGGTTTTTGTTTTTCTTCGCTATTATGGCTGCCCCGTCTGCCAGATGGAAATGGGCAGCCTGAGACGTGAGATTGAATTGTTCAATCAAAAAGGAGCCAGGGTTTTCGTTTTTCTACAGAGCTCTACTGAAACGCTGATTCCTCTGCTGGAAGAAGAAGATTGGCCGTTCGATATCGTTTGCGATCCCAAAGGAACTATTTTTCAGCTTTATGCTGTTGAGCCTGGCGGCATCTTGAAATATCTGCATCCTGCCGGTCTTCTTGCTTCGATCAAAGCCATGAGCCGGGGATTTTTTCATAAAAAATTTGAGGGCAAGGAAACACAGCTGCCTGCGGCCTTTATAATAAAAGCAGACAGGACCATAACATTCGCGTATTACGGTACAAACATCAGCGATGTTCCCAAACCATCTGCCTTAGCTGAGAAGCTTGATTAAACCGGTCGATTTTTTTTGAACGAAATATCTCATACATCAAAAGGCTTCCGGCCCGGGAATTCTTCTGTTACCTGGTCAACAGCTTATTTTAGCCATATCTTTAAGTAAGGAGGAATAGTTCCATATCAGGATTCGGGAGCAGTATAATTTTTATTTCTTAGATGCAGTTCAAGCGTTATCAGAGTTCACTATCATTTCAAACAAGATTTCTTCAAGATCTCTTCTGCCATCAATAACTAATAGCACAGTAATTATATCATTATCAATTTTATAAATTATTCGCCAGGGTTTTTCTATTACTTGCCTGTATTTTTTTCCAAAGGTTTTTAACTCTGAAACAGAACTTCCTTGAAGCGGGCTAACTTTTAACAACGTTGTTTTTTTTTGAATTCTTTTATATATTTTTTGAGCTATATTTGCGCCATCATTTTCAATTATATAGTTAAGAATATCATCCAGGCTATTTTCAGCATTTTTTGACCAGGCAACTGTATAATTCATTTTTGCAAATTTTCAAATTTCTTATCGAATTTTTTGAACATTTTATCTTGTTCAATAACTTGACCTTTAGCTACATCATTCTCAGCCAGTATAATTAATTTCATCATGTTTATAGTATTTTTCATATTTTGATAACTTTCCGAATCGATAAAAACTCCTTTAGCTTCACCATTTTGTGTAATTATTACAGGTCTATGATTCTCGTTGATATATTTAATAATATCGGCTGCATGTGATTTTACGTAAGATATTGGTTTGATGTCTTCTTTAATATTCATATTTTTCTCCAGTCTATATATAATGAAGAATATAGACTATTTTGTCAATGAAAATTTTCTAAATTCTGTCTTCCCCGCTGCCGTGGGAGCAGTTTAATCTTTTAGGATTTATAACGATATCAGGGAATTAGTCCTGCCTTTCCGGAACAGAAGCCACGATGGCGACGCCTATGTGCAATACAGGACGTATTTTCACATAGGTGGAGGAAAGGCAGGACTAATTCCCGAGCGCACCCTAAAAAATTAAACTGCTCCCCGCTGCCGTTTTTTAATAGTATCCCCTGGAACGAACCGGGAATTTCAGCAGCACACCGCCTTCAAAGTAGCTTTCATCGTTAAAAACATGATTATACCGGGCGTAAACTCCGGCCAGGCCGCAGGTTACATTCAGTCGCGTGGTAAATCCCGCCCGGGGATTGGAGTCTCCATCCCGGGGTACTACTCCTAGAAATCCCAGGTCCAGTCCAACAAAGGTAAAGCCGAATTCCGGTCCTATTGACCAGCGGAACTGATCCTTACTCACCACAAAATCAGTATACCCGCCGGCCCAGGACAGGTCATTATCATACATATTAACCACACTGATCTCCCCACCGGCGTGAAATCCCGTTCCCGTAGATCCGCCAATATTTATTCCGGGCAGCACCCACATTCCTTTAAAGTTCAAATTATAGGCAAAAGCGCTGCTTCCTGTCATAAAAACTATCATAAACAAAAATGCCGGTATGATAAACTTTTTCATGGTTCAACTCCTGGTTTAATAATAAATCCATGACTAATATACCCATAAAACCGGGTTTTGCCCTCCCGAAACCGGCAATTGCTGAAATTGGGAGAATAACTACTCCACAGGCAGGCTATTTTTTCCTCCCTGGGCGGATTAATGTGTTGACAGTCTTTGGGAAAATAAGTGTGCTCTTAGAGTGGCTAAGAAAACCGTTCCATGACACCTTTTTTTGATTTTTACGGAAGATATTTTTACAATATTAAGATCTCGGGTATATTCAAATGAAAAATAATAAAAGCATTAAAATAAAAATAATTTCAACAATTTTGATTTACAGTTGTGTATTGATTGTTTGTATCCAGGGTTATACCAGTTATCACGTATTTGTGGAAAATAATAACAGGCTTGCGCAAATTCAACAAATATTGTCAAAAGACTATGATAAAAATATTCGAAACCAGGTTGAAGTAGCAATTTCAATAATAGAGACCAGTGAAAAAAATCTTGAAGCGCAAGGTGTTGCTCTCGAAAAAAGGAAAACTATTACTAAAGAATTAATCAGAGACGCTCGCTATGAAAAAGAAGGCTATTTTTGGATTGATACCTATGAGGGTATAAATGTACTTTTCCCTCCAAAACCTTCTATAGAAGGTAAGGACAGGAATGAATTAAAAGATGTCAAAGGAAAGCTTTTAATTCAAGAGATTATTACCAAGGGGAGAAAGAAAAACGGTGATTTTACCGATTATTGGTTTCCCAAACCAGGAAAAGAAGGGGCTTTTCGAAAAAGGGGATACTCTCTGGCGTATGAAAAATATGAATGGGTAATAGGCACCGGAAATTATTTAGATGATATAGAGAAGGCAGTTGCAGATCAAAAAGCAATTTTATCGAAAGATTTTTATACTTCATTAATAATTACCGGTGTGGTTTTTATACTAGCAATAGCATTGGCTTTGCTGATATCAATTATGATTGGTAATTCGCTTTCAAAACCTATAGTTTATATTACGGAATTTATTAAAATTCTCATAACCGGTGATTTGACTCAGGAAATACCTGATGAGTATTTAAATCTGCAAGATGAAATAGGAATAGCATTAAATGCGATAGATAAATTTTCAAAAAAAATGAATGAAATAATCGCAGAAATAAATGCCAGTTCAATTCAGTTATCAGCAACATCTGAAGTGGCTGCTTCGACTTCAACTAATTTTTCGGACAGTTCACAAAAACAGGCTGTTTCTGTTGAAGAAATAAGCGCAACGATCGAAGAAATATCTGCGGGAATTCAGCTTGTAAAAGAGAATTCCGATGACCAAAAGGATAGTGTTTTATCACTGGCAGATGCTATACAAAGACTTAACGTGATTGAAAAAGATATCACCGATAACTCTGAAACAATATCCAGGTTTTCAAAAATAATACTGGAAAGATCAGATGAAAGTAATAAATCTTTAAAATCAATGCAAAGTGAATTTGATGATATAAACGAAAGCTCAAAGAAAATGCTTGAAATGGTGAATTTAGTTAATGGTATTGCGGATCAAATAAATCTTTTGTCACTAAACGCCGCAATAGAATCTGCTCGAGCCGGTGAAGCCGGAAGAGGTTTCGCGGTTGTTGCGGACCAGATATCAAAACTTGCCGATGAAACGTCAACAAATGTAAAGCGAATTCAGGATAATATTAGAACGAACGACGAAAAAATAAAAAAAGGGAATGAAATTGTTTTTGAATCATTAGAAAAATTAAATAATGTTATAAAAGGAATTCAGGATATTTCAGATACAATCAATGTCATCTCCGAAACTATTAAAGAGCAAACGGATGTTTCGAAAACGGTAAATGAAGAAACTGAGAATGTTAAAGAAAAATCAGAGAGCATTTATTACGCAATTGAAGAGCAGAAAATAGCAATGACTGAAATCACCGAGAGTATTGCTGTTATAAATGAAGAGATTCAATCTAACGCTGCCGGTTCAGAAGAAGTCGCTAATTCTTCGGTGGAAATTTCTTCTATGTCCCAGGTTCTGAGAGATAAAATTTCGTTTTTTGTATTAAAAAAACATTGAGTGCTGTTTTTCATCACTATTAAGGAGCTTGCTATGGCAGAAAAAGTTTACCGCATTTCTCCTGCTAATAGCTTTCTCAACAGTACATCTTCAACATTACGTCTTCCATCAACTACAGTTAAGATCATAACATTTGATTCATCAATTCTATATATTATTCTCCAGGGTGAGACAACTATTTCTCTAAAAGTATTTATATTATGAATTAGCAACTCCGGAACATTTCTACCGCGAGTAGGATACCGGTAAAGTTTATCTGCAGCACCTTTAATTTTATATAGGATTTTCAAAGCCTGATCTATATTATCTTCAGCAATAAAATCTATGATATAATTTAAGTCATTATCTGCATCATTTGACCAATTTACAATATATTTTTTAGCCATTATCTTTTTTCTTTTTTCTTTTTTAATAGTTTTTGTTCAATATTGTTAAATACTTCTTCTTGCGATTTATACCTTTTATTTGCTATATCATTTTCTCCTATAGCTATTAATTTTAATAAACCTAAAGCATTTTTCATATTTTCAAAACTTTCCGTATCAAGAAGAACAGCTCTGGCTTCCCCGTTTTGAGTTACATATATTGGTCGATGAGTTTCATTGACTTGATTAAGAATTTCTGCAGCATGTGATTTTACGAATGAAATTGGCCTTATGTCTTCTTTTATGTTCATGATAACCACCTTTATTCAAATTGGTCTTAATATGATACCAAATATAGCCCCATGTGTCAAGTATAATTACTAATTATTTAAATATGAAATCAAAATAATGACTTGATTTTTAAGAAAATGCGGCAAATATTGATACTATGGTAACTCACTTCATTGGACTATTCATCTTTTTCGGCAGCGCATTAGCTCTCCTAATGGGTATTTCTCAATTATTAGGAACAGAGCGCCGAATTGGGAATAAAATACTTGCTACCCTCTATATAGTTTTATCATTAATTATTTTAGAACATTACCTTTATGTTCGTTTGCACGTCTGTAGCAGCTTTATTGATTGTCCCTTCCAGACTTCAATAATTCATGCTATTTGTTATCTTAAATATATACTGGGTCCTCTCTTTTTCTTTTATATCCAGTCCCTGATATTTAAGGATTTTACAATCAATGTAAAAAGGTTACTTCACTTTGTTCCGTTTGTAATCATTCTTGCTTTATCTTTTTTTCTCCTCTATGAAGAAATTCAGGTTGGAACCCTCCATAGGGCTAGTTTTCTTCACCTGTTATTATATGTTTTTTTAACCCTGAAAAATATTAATGTAGTACGATTAGGAAGTGGAAAAATAGATACTCCCTTAAAAATAGCTGTATTTGTTTTGCTTTTTATATTCTTTCTCATCATACTCTTTAGCATAGCGACCTTTATTAGATTTAATTTTTTTGAAACGTTTGGAGTTTCTCTGACCTGTTTTTTGATAATCTTTTTATTTATAACAGGGCAGCGGCATCCTGAATTTGTTCAGTGGTTTTCAAAAGAGATTAAAAAAAACCGCTATGAACGGTCCCTTATTAAAGGATTAAATACTGATGATATCAAAAGGCGTATTGAAGACCTTATGGAAGATGAAAAACTTTTCTGCGATGAAGATCTGACCCTGAACCGCCTCGCGGAGATTCTTTCATTAACTCCCCACCAGGTATCAGAATTTCTCAATAATGTACTCCGGACAAATTTCAGCAGTTTCATAAACGGTTACAGAATCGATGAGGCTAAACGGCTCCTTGTTGATGACCCGGAACGTTCTGTCCTCTCCGTAGCCTATGCTGTAGGATTCAACTCCAAGTCAGTCTTTTACAATGCCTTTACCAGGATAACCGGAACTTCTCCCTCGAAATTCAGAAATAAAAAGTCCTGATTCATAGATCAGGTCGACTCCTTCACCTTTATTTGATATTATTCATGGTAAGAGTACGTTGATAAATTATTAATAAAGGAAAATTACAATGAATGCAAATACAGATAAAACCAGGCTGCAGTATATTGACTGGCTCAGAATTTTTGCTGTTTTCATGCTTATTCCTTTCCATACCGGTACCATCTTTAACCACTGTTACAATTATGTTAAAAATGAAACCGCAAGTTCAGCAGTGGATACTGTAAATATCTTCATTAACATCTGGCATATGCCCCTTTTTATGTTTCTGGCCGGTATCAGTACCTTCTATGCCTTGAAATTCCGGTCCGGAAAACAGTATATGAAAGAACGGTTTAAACGTCTCTTTGTTCCTTTGATGTTCGGTACAGTTTTTATTATATCACCCCAGGCTTACCTTAGAATGTTCGGAAGACCGGACCAGGTGTGGCCCCAGGGCTTTCTCCACAACGCTCCGGCTCCGGGCTATGATGCCAATTTTTTCGAGTTCTTCCCGAACTTCTTTAACGGTATCTTCCCCAATGGCAACCTTGAGTGGGGACACCTCTGGTTCCTGGCCTATCTCTTTACCTTCTCACTGCTGGCTTTGCCGATATTTCTCTTTTTCAAAAGTGAAAAGGGTAAGCAGTTTATCGGCAGAATGGGAGCCCTTGCTCAAAAACGGTTCGGCATATTTATATTTATGGTTCCAATTATGATTTTTGAAGTGTCTCTACGGTGGAAATTCCCCGGTCTCCAGAACCTGGTGGCAGACTGGGCAAACTTTTTGACCTATATAACCCTGTTTATCTATGGTTACATGGTAATGTCAGATGAAGGGTTTATGAAGGGCGTTGACCGCAACTGGAAAGGAGCTCTCATAATTGCTATTGCTTTTGCAGCATTAAGGGCTGGGGCCTATGGACCAGGTTTAGTTGAGGGGCAAAATATTGTGCTTATCTATATACTCGGTATGGTCATACGAGCTCTTGCACTGTGGTGCTTTATGGTTGGTTTACTGGGTCTCGGCAGATCTATGCTGAACCGGGGCGGAAAGGTTTTGAAATATCTCAGTGAAGCGGCTCTTCCATACTATATTCTTCATCAGACAGTTGTGCTTGTCACCGGATTTTATGTGGTACAGTTAGACCTTTCTATATTTGCCAAGTATATGATTATTATTGGAATATCTTTTATGGGGGTAGCTTTTATCTATGAGGTTCTGGTAAAGCGGGTGAATATTATCAGGTTCTGTTTTGGCATGAAAACACTGACAGAAGGTACACATCGGCAGGCTCAGTGCATGCTTTTGAGTGAAAAAAAGGACTTGCGGTAGATGTTCATGGTTTTTTTGCCGGATTCTTAATTGATCTCGTATTGTTTGCTTTTTCTATTAAAAGATATCCTGTGTTTGTTTGCCCTGTACCATTTGATGATATTCGCGGTTACATCCAATTTCCCGGTATAGTTCCGAATATGACCGGACATGTTCCTTTTGTAATATCGTGAACCGGTGTTTTCATAAAGATCTATGGCTTTGTCCATCGCGCCGCTTATCCCATGCTCCAACGCGAATGGGATTAAATCATTCCTTTGCCAATCCGGTAATTTTTTATTGTTCCATTTACCGAATATAATTTTATCCAGGTTGATATTGTCATACGTCGCCAGGATAGCATAAACCCGCTCTATTGAAAACGTACGATCAAAATAGACGACTAAACTGTTCATCGAATCTTGACTGTTAAATGATCGAACAGCATAGAGCCATTCATCGGGATACGATGCTTTTTCTCCTTCGGACAGTTCACGCAGTAAAATTTTTTTTGCATCCTTCATCCAGCCGAATTTTATTACAACTGAAATCAATTCCGGAAACAGCACAAGTTTTTTTATTATTAAATCTTTGTGCTTTCCCTCACACCAGCTCGCAACAGCCCGGGCTGCGTAAAACGAGAAGGGCCATTTGGAATATCTTTTATCCAACAATAAAGACAGGTTCCCGGGGCCAATAGCCTTTATCTTTCCTATTATGCGGTCATTATACCCCGGATCAGTATCTTCACTTGATATTTTTACTAATTTATCCAGGTACTCTTTAATGTTCTCGGGAGAATTACCGGGAGCAAGGGTAATATCATAGAGTTTGGAATATGGGGTATCGACTTTTATTATGCCCTCTTCTACAGAGAGGCGTTCCAGTACCAGGCAGGCTATTATTAGAAGAGAAATAAATTGTGCTGCCATTAATACAGTAGTCTTTTTATCCATGGTATCTTTCCTTTTTTTCCGGGACATTTACTGAGCCATCTTTAAGTGTTATACGACTAACAGGTAGAATAATAATTTGCAAGATTTTTTTTGATTTTTTTTAATTATGATAAAAAAAAACTTGACTATCCCCTGTTATTTGCTCTAATTTGTAGCACTCTGGTACTAAAAGAGAGGGGGGATATGAAAATTAAAGAAATCATTACTGTTGTGTCGTTGGCATTAAATATTCTGGTATTGGTGCTCGTAATCTTTTTTGTTGTGGGTGGACAGGAAGAGCGTATTGCTGAGATCAAAGAGCTTCAGGAAAAAATCCTCAAAAACCAGCGGGGGCAGACCCTTGCAATGACCTATGGCGATAAAGGCGGAGATGAGTTCAAAAACTCACATTCTGCGGAAGAGATAGAATCTATGTTCCGCAGCACTCTGCGGGATATAGTGAGGGAGGAATTTACTTCTTTCAGTGAAGGAAGGGATGTATTCGCCTCCAATGCGGATACTGCCGAGAATGCAGGTGCGCAGGACCAACCGGAGAAAGTAAAGGAAAGTCCTGAATTGCTTCAGAAGCGCGCGCGGGCTTTTGAAGACGGTAAGGCCTTGCTCAGCAGCGCCAAAGACACGGGCAGCTGGACCATGAAAGACAGCAGTGAAATGATCAACTATCTACAATCCCTCAGTCCGGACCAACAGAGGGAGCTAACCAAAAAATTTCATCAAGCCATTAATCGCGGGGAAATTAACCCCGCAGACCCCCGAAGTATACTGTTTTAGGACGTAACATTTTTTAAAAAAAATTTGGAGGATATTTAAAATGATCAAAAAAATTTTAGGTTTAGGGATTCTCACGGTTGTTGTACTGTCTGCGGGCTATCTGTTCGCGGGATACGCTCTTACAAATCAAGTATATGTTAATAACACTGCCAGCTCCCCGTACGCGCATGGCGCTCTACAGGCTGCCCGTAATAGCTCCGACACCACTCAGTACATCGGATGTTATAACTATACTCTTACCGGAACTCCCGGAGCGGCCTGCATTGCCAGAGATTCTTCCGGCAACACTATTATAGGAAGCACAACGAATGCAGATCTCATTGAGACAATTCGTTCCGCTTCCGGTACTTCCGCTTATGTTTACTTTCGATTAAGCAGCAGCAGCAGCTCTGAGCTTGATTATGTTTACACCAATAATTTTTCTTACAACATTGAATAAAAAAATAGAAAAGAAAGGTTAAAAGCAGCGGACCCGGGTCTTCGGCTCCGCTCAGACACCGGATGGCCGGGAAAAATACGGAAGAAACTGTGGTGATACCGGGGTCTGTTTTCGCGAAGATGCTCCGGGCAAAGGTTTGGTTCTGAGAGACGTTGCAGTGCAACGTCTCTCTTCCCGGAAACCAGCCCTATTTAAAAAGAGTTTCTTGAGAGCAGCGGACCCGGCCGATGACTTTTATGATTACGACACCGACTAAGCACATCACTTACATATGTTTTCGATGTCGAAGCGGTAGATGTTCACAGGAGTTCTCCTTTGTTGTTTTGCAGGGGATTTTTTCCTCCCCAGGGGGATTAATTTGTTGACATTCTCCGGGAGAAACGGCATAAAAAAATCACAATTTTGATGTTTGCTATTCCTTTCGAATATTCAGGAAAAGGAATATGGTATTTAAATAACGATGAATATGAAATTAATTTGCACTTCCCTACACCTGAAATGACGGAAAAAGAAAAAATGCTTGCGGGTTTGCCATATAATTGCGGAGACCCTCAACTATTGGATCGTTGGCATAAGGCCAAAGCTTTATTGCTTGAATACAATAATTGTCCTTCTACTGATAGCGAAAATATTAACAGAATTTTATACGAGCTTCTTGGCGGGAGAGGGAAAAACCTCTGGATTACTGCTCCGTTTTTTTGCGATTATGGTGAAAATATATTCATAGGAGAAAATTCAGAGATCAATCATAATTGTGTTTTCCTTGATTGCAATAAAATTACCATAGGGAAAAATGCTTTGATAGGACCAGCCGTCCAAATATATACTGCATTTCATCCGGTAAAATCAAGCGAAAGATTACAAGAACCTTCTAAGGAAGCTGAGGAGATGGTATTCTGCAAAACCCAGTCCGAGTCAATTTCTATTGGTGACAATGTATGGATTGGCGGTGGAACAATTATATTGCCGGGGGTTGTTATTGGAGATAATGTCTCAATCGGGGCAGGCAGCCTTGTTTTAAAATCCATTTCTTCTGACACTCTTGCATATGGGAATCCCTGTGTGCCCGTAAGATCCTTAAAATAAAATATCCGGAAGAGATTCGAAGAACACCCTACCCAATTATTAACAGGAGTGTATGCATAAAGAGCTTGACAGTGCTTTATTATTTTGGTAATTTATTAGCTATCTTTGCGATCAGATGAGGTAGATAAAATGAAACATGGTTTTAAAAAATTATTACTGCTTGTGCTTGTTTTTTCGGTATAGTATAATCCTTCTGTTTTCGCAAAATCTAAAATAGAGAAATCAAAGAAAACCCTGTATGTAAGGAAACGTAATATATCCAGTCTTGAATATAAGGGAAAACAGTATATCGCACTTGATATGAAAGTGGGAAGAAAGAGAGCCAGGATAACAAAATACCTGGTACCGAGACAGGAATTTCTTAAGAAAGCAGGTTCTCCCAATGAAATAATAAGAATTACGCTAACAGTAAAAATAAAAAAAAAAAAAAAAGAAACATATGACCCGGAGGATCCCAAAAGGTCTTCTCCTTCCGGAGGGTTCCGTTTGACATATATTTTTTGCAGTATTGTTTCTGTCCCCGGGAAATAACTTGTCTCATATTTGAAATGAGTCAAAAATAAATTTAATGAAACTGAAATTAATAATAATCAACCTGGTGAATATAGTATTTTATCTCGCCTGGTTGGGCTACACATACATGAAAGCACAGAGTGATTCATACAATACTTCCGGTTATTCGTCGGGGCCTCCGAATATTACGTTTGTTTATGTAATGGTTACAATAATAATTATCGCAAGTATAATTTTTTCATTTGCGGGGCCAGCAAATATTACAGCAAAACTGGTCTGGATTCCAATAATTGTAATATTCCTGGGAGAGGGATTTATTACATACAAAGAGCAGCGCATATACAATGAAAAGATCAAAAAAAGAGAGCTCTTCGAATCGAAACTAAAAATAAAAGTTGATAAAATTTCAAAAGATTATATGTTGAAAAACGAAGAGGCGGAAAA
>JAAENB010001036.1 GCA_024224995.1 bacterium
CTCCAGAACCAGGGCCATTCCTTCAGTATATTCAATAATATCAAAGGTTTCAAGTATCCCTTCAAAATGAAGACCCTTGATGATCTCGTACTCCTGCTTAAACCGGGCGATATCCGATGGGGTTGAATGTTCAATTTTAAGAACCTTGATTATAACCGTTTCGGCGGAGCTCGCAGCCCCGGCTGAATCCCGCCTCCCCCGGTAAACAACGGAATTGGCAGTTTCATCAATTTTTTCCGTTATTATATAATTCAGGATTTTTTTATTATTTCTCATTTTTTCTCGTCAATACGAAAAAAGATTGTAACCCGGGCTCCGCCTTCGTCCCTGTTCTCTGCCGTCAGCTCTGCCTCATCATAACAATACTTAAGCCGTTGTAAAATATTCCCCAGTGTCCGTGAATAGACTTTCCCCGTATCTTCCGGCAGTCCCAGCCCATTATCCAGGATCTCGATATGTACGGTGTTTCCCTCTCGAAGAGCAAAAACTCGGACAAAACCATCGCCGGCATTATTCCTGAGTCCATGTTTAAGAGAATTTTCCACCAGGGGCTGTATGGTGAGAGGCGGAAGCATTACCCCTCCAAAATTTCCTTCAATTTCCAATTCCGTTGAAAGAATATCCTCAAATTGAAGCTCTTCGAGCTCAAGATAATTTTTTACGAATTCCCATTCCTCATCAAAGGTTATTACCGATCGCAGCACCTGGTTCATCAAAAAACGATAGTTATGCGCCAATTTTAGCAGCGCGCTATTTGCTGTTTTGATGTCCCGCTGCATAAGCGCGTGAATGATATTCAACGCGTTAAACAGGAAGTGGGGACTCATCCGGTCTTGCAGTAATTTATATTTCGCTTCTTTATGTTCTTTCACCGTTCGTTTTAAGGTAACAAGCGTCTTTACCCGCACCAGGAACTCATTTTTATTGAGCGGTTTGGTTAAATAATCATTCGCCCCGGCCTCGAAACCCGCCACCAGGTCCGAAATATCATTTCGTGCCGTAAGCATAATGATAGGAAGATCATGGAGCGAAAAACGTTCTCGCAGCAGCCGGCACACCTGGTAGCCCGACATCCTGGGCATCATAATATCGAGTAATACCAGGTCGAAATCCTCTTCTTTTATTATTTCCAATGCCTGGGAACCACTGGACGCCAGGGTTAAGGTATAATCCTCTCGTGAAAGATAGTTCTTTATCACCTGGAGATTTACCAGGTCATCATCGACCGCTAAAATAGCCCCGTTTTTCCCGGGCTGTTTTCCCTCCGAAGATTCCCGCTCCGTAGAAGCCACCTCTTCGACTCCATGGTCCCGGATCAAAGAAGCCCGTTCCAGGCTCAGGGCGATGCTTTCCAGTTTTGCCACACCAACAACTACGGGAACCGTAAAAGAAAACCGTGATCCCTTTCCCGGCTCCGATTCTACTGTTATTTTTCCTCCATGCAGCTCCACCAGCTGCTTAACAATGGATAGCCCAATCCCGGTCCCTCCATACCTTCGCGCGATGGAGCCATCGGCCTGTTCAAATGATTTAAAAATATCGGCCTGTTTTTCCATGGGAATACCAATCCCCGTGTCTGCCACAATCACTTTCAAATAAGGCTTGCTCTTTGTATCATCGGGCTGCTGCAGTTCTGCTGAGATACAAACCTCTCCTGATTCGGTAAATTTAATCCCGTTCCCCACAAGATTAAAAAGTATCTGCTGAAGACGGTCTTCATCTCCCCGTACGGGCGAAGTCTCTTCATCAATAAGATTAACAAGCGTTAACTCTTTCTGCCCCACCAGGGGTCTGGATAACTCTATTACTACATCAGTAAGGGATTTTATATCTACGGGAACCTGCTTTAACTCAATCTCTTTATTTTTCAAACGGGCAAAATCAAGCATATCATTCACCAGGTTCGAAAGCCGCATCCCGCTTGAAACAATAAGAGCAAGGTTTGCCCGGCTTTCCTCATCCAATCCTTCGTTGTCCAGCATTGAATCCGCTATTCCAATAATTCCATTAAGAGGAGTTCGAAGCTCATGCGAGGTATTTGCCAGGAATTCATCCTTTAACCTGTCCAGGGTCACCAATTCCACGTTCTTCATTTCAATTTCCAGGGATTTATCCTCCAGCTTATTCGACAGGTATTCAATAGCAATATAGGCTCTTGAAGAACGAAAAGAAAGAAAATATGCCATTGAAAAGACACAGGTAAGCAATCCCCAATGCGCAATCCGTATGGTATCAATAACCCGGTTATTAAATAAAATATCATTAATTACAGCTATCAGCAAAATGAAAAACCCGGGAAGAAAAATATCGGCACCCTCCTGTTTCCGTTTAAACGCGAGCAGCAGTACATACAAGATATATCCCAAAAGCAAAATTTCAAAAACCGGGAACACCCGGAGCAGGTTCGAATGAATTTCAGACGGGGTAACAAGGACAACAGCAATACAAACAATAACCAGCCCCTGGACAACCCTGAGAACCTTTTTGGAAAATTCGTTACGAAACAATGAATATATTATCATGGCATTAATAGGAAATAACAGGTACAGAACGATATAGAACAGCTTCAGGTATACCTGCCAGTTGGTGAGAAGACCGATATGGTTTAAATAGTTATCGCCCGAAAGGAGAGTGTACAATGCGATGAGGAAACAGTTTATACTGTAATAGAGTGACGCTTTGTCGACCTTCCGTAAGATAAAAAGGCCCAGGTGATACAATGAAATGATAAATAAAATCCCCTGTAGAAAAAAACGAAAAAGCAGCCTTTTTTCACTGGTATGCTCTATATCCGCCTTATGCCCCAGCACAAGGGGCTCGCGCCATAGGCCTCCTTTATAAAAATGAAAATTTGAAACATGAAGTATTATTTCCAGCTTCTCTTCTTCCGGAATAAAATCAACAACTTGAGGAGACCATTGGGGAACAGTTGTTCGATATTCTGTTCCCGCAGTACCGGCAGAAGCCATTTTTTTTCCATTCACATACAGGACATAAGCCGAAGAAATGCCGGGAATTTTGAAAGCCATTGGTTCTTTTTGCTTTCCCCGCAGCAGAACCAGTCGATAACTCGCATACCCGGTCCCCCGGTTCCAGGGAGCGGGAAGCGGCATATACGCTCTCGTCCCGGACTTTTGCTCCCCGCTTATATGCTCTTTCCGGTAAAATTCCCACTCTCCTTTGAGCTCAATGGAACCCTGTTCTGCAAAGTCCCACGCTCGCAGGTCCATGACCCCTTTAACTGCCACGGGCTTTATCTCCCCGGAACAGCCAAAAAAGAGCAGAATCGATATAGCAAGAAAACAATTTAATATATATCTCATTGTTGAAAACCTTATTACATACCTCTTGACAAATTATAGAATAGCTTAAATCTTGACAAAAAAAAATTCAAGAGAAAAATACAATTGTGTGATAATCTCTTGTTAATAAGCACAATTTTAAGGAAGATTCTTCATTAAATGAGCAAAAAAAGCATATATATACTACTAATTATAGCATTCTGTGTGACTCCCCTGACAGGACAAAAAGAAAGCCGGGAAAGCTTCAAATCCCTTAAAAGAAAGCTTATCATCAAGTATTCGGGCAAGGAACCAAAAGAGTTCTCTCCCTGGCTCCCGGGCATAAAACGAGGAATCCGGACCAAAGAAAAGATCATTGCACTAACATTCGATGCCTGCGGCGGCCATTCAGGCGACAGGTTCGACAAAAAACTCGTTGATTTTCTCATAAAGAACAACATACCCACTACAATTTTTGTCTCAGGTAAATGGATCAACTCAAATAGAAAATCCTTTATGGAGCTTGTTGGAAACCCTCTTTTTGAGATAGAAAACCACGGTTTAGTCCATCGACCATGCTCTGTTGCCGATTTTAGTAAATTCGGTATTGACGGTACAGGAGGGGTTGCAAAGGTTATTGACGAAATAGAGCTCAATGCCCGAAAAATAGCTCATATTACCGGGAGAAGACCCATTTTCTTCCGGCCCGGTACCACTTATTTCGACGATATTGCCGTTAAAATCGTTTATGACCTGAAACATACCCCTATAAACTATAATTGCCCTTCGGGAGACACGGAAAAGGATATGACTCCCCACAAAATAGCTCAAAAAGTACTCCGTTCCGCAAAAAACGGTTCTATTGTTATTATGCATATGAACCATCCGCAGCGAAGCACCCGCAAAGCCCTTGAAATTACCATTCCCCTCTTAAAACAACGGGGCTACCGTTTTGTAAAATTAAGGGACTATAAAAAACAACTATACTAAAACCAACCATAATTGTATTGACTTTATACCAACTTGTTCTATAATAAAATGAACCCTGAAAAAAAGTTATGGAAAAGTTCAGAATATTAATCGTTGAAAACGAAACCCTGATTGCTCTTCATATTAAAACAATCCTTGAAGCAAGGAATTATGATGTTCTTGATCCCGCGTTCTCCGGTGAAAAGGCAATTGAGCGGGTTAAAACGGAAAAACCCGACCTTATTCTTATGGATATCCTGCTGGACAGGGGCATAGACGGAATTGAAACAGCGATGCGTATTCAATCAGAACATGATATTCCCATTATATACCTCACAGCCAGTACCGATGAAAAAAACCTGAAACGTGCCCAGGAAACCAAACCCTACGGATACCTCATCAAGCCCGTTAAAGGGTATGAACTCTATTCTACCGTTGAAACAGTTCTTACCAAACATAAACTGGAAAAAATGATACGGGAAAGTGAAGAATTTAACTCCAGCCTGCTTAATAATTCTCCCAACCCGGTCCTGGTTATTAACCCGGATATGTCTATAAAATATATCAATCCTGCCCTGGCCAAACTTACGGGGTTTACCGCCTCGGACCTCATCAATAGCAGCCCTCCATACCCCTGGTGGCTTGAGAAAGAAAATCTTCAAAATACGGAATACCCTGGCACTGTGCTGGGAACCGGTGCAAAAAAAACAGAAAAACTTTTTCAAAAAAAATACGGGGAACATTTCTGGGTTGCGATTACCTCGGTTCCTTTAAGTCAAAAAGAGGAATCCACACTGCTGTTGGAAAACTGGGTAGACATTACCACAAGTAAACAACTAAAACAGGAGATCCTGGATATTAGTGAAAAAGAACGGGTCCGGATTGGCCACGACCTGCATGACGGTATTGGACAGGATCTCACGGGTATTGGGTTTCTCTTTAAAGTTCTTATGAATAAAATCGTCAATAAAGAGTTCCCCGAAGAATCGGAAGCTCAAATGATCATGGATATGATAGACCAGGCCAAAACCCATGTCCGGATGCTGGCCAAAGGGCTCTCTCCCGTTAATATGGAAAAGAACGGTATTATTATCGCGGTTAAAGAATTATGCCTTAACACAGAAAAAATATTTGATATAACCTGCACTTTCGATTATAATGAAGAACTGGATATTGAAGACAACACCATTGCAACCCATACGTATCATATAATTCAGGAATCGATAAACAATGGGGTTAAACATGGAAAGGCAAGCTGCATCATAATCACAATGAAAAAAAAGGGTAGTAAAATTACCCTTTTAATTAAAGACAACGGTATTGGCCTGAAAGAACATGCGAATACACCAAAGGGGCTGGGACTTGACCTTATGAAATACCGGGCAGACATTATTGGGGGAATGCTTTCAATAGAACCGAGAACATCGGGAGGAACTGTTGTAACCTGCATTATTGAGCCGGAATAAAACACTCTATATGCGGGGGAAAGCCTTAAGCCGGGTAACACTTTATAGTGCTTTAAAATATTATCAAAAAAAAAATTGACTAAAACCGTACTATTACGTAAGTTTTATTAAGGAGATAATAAAGATTGATTTTATAATTAATTTATGAAAGAGGGTTCATGTCAGGAGAGAGTACCGAAAATAAAAAAACCGAAAGCAGTATAATATCTCAACAAACCAAGATATTTATTGTTGATGATCACCAGATTGTCCGCTGCGGCCTTACCCAATTCCTGAACAGCCAGAAAAATCTGGAGGTCTGCGGAGAAGCTGCCGACGCCAATACTGCTATTGCAATGTTAAATACCTGTTCTCCGGATATAGCAATTGTTGATATAAACCTGGAAGGGATCAACGGGATTGAGTTAATTAAGGCCATTGATTCACGCTATAAGAACATTCATATTCTTGTTCTTTCCATGCACGGAGAAAGCGCGAATATTGAACTTGCCATGAAAGCAGGTGCCAGGGGTTATGTTCTTAAAAGCGAACCCGTAGACCAGATCATTGATGCCATTAACCGGATCCTGAAAGGAGAAACCTATATCAGCGACTGTCTTAAAGACAAGCTCCTGAATAAGATCATTCTTCACCCGGCCGAAGAAAAAGAAAACTTCCCTGCGCTGCTCACGTCCAGGGAATTCGAGATATTTAAACTCATTGGAGAAGGGCATTCCAGAAGTGAGATCGCGCACCGGCTCAACCTTAATTCCTCTACAATCGGGACGTACCGGGACCGGATCAAATCAAAGCTTAACATTACCAGCTCAAGTGAACTGGTAAAATTCGCTGTGGAATGGGTACTAAAGCACTAGAATATATGAAAAACACAACAAAAATCAGGGTTAGAATATTATCCCTTTCACTTATTTTTGGATTAGGAACCTGGTTTATTGATGCCCTGGTTGACTATTTAATTTTCTACAAGCCCATGCACAAAGGGACATTCCCAAATATACTTATTTTTAATCTCTCCCATCATGAGATCTATATGCGGACAGTTATTCTAATATCTTTTTTATTATTCGGTATTTTTGTATCCGGTTTTATGATCCGGTTAAAACGGTCTCAAGAAAAACTTTTCCGGAAGAATAATGAGTTTGAAGCCACGAACGAAGAACTCGAAGCAACCAATGAAGAGCTGGGTTCCTCTATGGAAGAGCTTGAAGCCTCTAATGAAGAGCTCCAGGTAATGAATGAAGAACTGATCCAGGCTCAAGCGGAAAGAGAAGAGTCTGAGAAAATAATGGCCGAATCCCTGAAAGAAAAAGAAGTACTGCTAAAAGAGATCCATCACCGGGTGAAGAACAATATGCAGGTTATATCGAGCCTCCTTGCCCTTCAAGCGGACTATATCAGGGACGACTACGACCGTGAACTTTTTAATGAAAGCCATAACCGGATCCATACCATGGCTCTTGTTCATGAAAAACTGTACCAGTCGAATAATATGGCAAGCATCAATTTTGCCGAATATATTGTTGAGCTCTCGGAGAATCTCTTCCAGTTCTATCATATTGACCGGTCATTGATCGATTTTAAAGTCGATGTTAACAATATATTTATTACCATTGACACTGCCATTCCCTGCGCGCAAATTATTAACGAACTTATTTCCAACTCCCTGAAATACGCCTTTCCCAACAACAGGCAGGGTCTAATATCAATTTCCTTGCTGAAAAAAAATATCGAAAACAAGGAAAAGCATTTCCTTACCGTTCGGGACAACGGCATCGGGATTCCCGGGACCATCGATTTTGAAAAGACAGAAACCCTGGGAATGCAGATGGTCATGGCTTTAGCCAGGCAGCTCAAAGGAGTTGTTGAACTAAACAGGGAAGACGGTACAGGCTTTACTATCACCTTTTGATTCTCTGGTCGTGTCTCAATATACCGAAAAACGTAATTCGGAATGTAAATTATGCCTGGCGTGATGCCTCTGCAGGTTGAGAGGCTGTTTGAGCAAAGCGAGTTCCGAACGTTCTGCGGAGGTATTGCGCCAGGCATAGTTTACATTCCGGGTTGATATACCTTATATATAATGCATAATTTCTATTTCGGTTCAACCTTGAATTCGGGTTCTCATCCTTTATGCCGTCATGAAAATGTATTGCAAAATAACTGCTGCCAATACTATATGACCCACTATGAATACTGCACAAAAAAAACTCTTTTATATAGAAACATTCGGATGCCAGATGAACAAGGGCGATTCCGAACTCATGTCGGTTTCCCTGAGAAACGAGGGATTCCTTCCTGCCGAAACCCCGAATGAGGCAGACATTGCCATTTTCAACACCTGCTCCGTGCGGCAGCATGCCGAAGACCGGGCCATGTCGCGCATAAAATCGACGAAACACGCGGTGCGTAAGCGTAAGGGGATCATTGTTATTACGGGATGTATGGCCCAGCGGGTTGGAGAAGACCTTGTTAGCAATAAAGTCGCCGATCTTGTAATTGGCCCCTATGAATCACCGAAAATAGGCGAAATTCTTTCTATTTACTTTAACGAAAAAAACAAAAATATATACCTGTCCCAGGATATTAGTGATTTCACCGGGCGCATTAACGACAATCTTGCCGGGAACAAAGACACCCTGCCCTGGCATAAATGGGTCACGATTACTCACGGTTGTGAAAATTTTTGCGCGTATTGTATTGTTCCCTATGTAAGAGGCAAACTCATCTCGTTCAAATCCGAAACTATTCTCGATTATATATCCCTGCTGGCAGGGAACGGTATCAGGGAAATTACCCTGCTGGGGCAAAATGTTAACCAGTTTGGACAGGACAGCAATGATATCCCTTTTTATGAGCTTCTCGGCAAAACTGCCCAAATCGAAGGCGTGGAACGGGTCAACTTTCTTACCTCTCATCCGAAAGATTTTTCCGAAAATATTATCAGTGTTATAAAAGAACACAAGAACATTTCCCGGTCCATTCACCTGCCGCTCCAGAGCGGTTCAAACAACACCCTTCAGGCCATGAACAGGAAATACAACAGGGAACAGTATTATACTATTTTTGAGTCAATAGACAAAAAGCTTGATGATTATTCATTAACCACAGATCTCATTGTAGGATTTCCCGGAGAATCGGAACAGGATTACGAAGATACCCTGACGGCAGTCCGGCACACCAGGTTCGATGATGCCTTTATGTATGCCTACTCTCCCCGCGAAGGTACTCCCGCGTTCAAACTACAGGAAACCCTTTCCAGAGATGAAAAAATAGCTCGTCTGAATAATCTCATATCTATCCAGCGGGCTATCTCCAAAGAAAAACTGGAAGCACGGATCGGCAATACGGAAGAAGTGATCATTGAAAAAGTAAGCAAAAAATCATCAGCCGAAGTTATGGGCAAAACCTTTTTCAACCACCCCGTTGTCCTCGCCGGCTCCAAACTCGACATCGGCAAAAAAATCCCCATTACAATAACCGGCATTAATGGAGCCACTCTTACTGCCAAAAGGATCGATTCTTAACCAGTCCCACTTCGGCTCCTCCGGCAGAAACCGCTCCGGTGTCAGAGGCACTTCGGCTCCGCTCAGTGACCTACAAGCTCCTCCGGCGGAACCCGGACCGGTGTCAGAGGCACTTCGGCTCCGCTCAGTGACCTACAAGCTCCTCCGGCGGAAACCGGACCGGTCTCAGAGGCACTTCGGCTCCGCTCAGTGACCTACAAGCTCCTCCGGCGGAACCCGGACCGGTCTCAGAGGAACAACCAACTCCTTCGGCGGAAACCGCTCCGGTGTCAGAGGAACAACCAACTCCTTCGGCGGAAACCGCTCCGGTGTCAGAGGAACAACCAGCTCCTTCGGCGGAAACCGGACCGGTCTCAGAGGAACAACCAGCTCCTTCGGCGGAAACCACTCCGGTGTCAGAGGAACAACCAGCTCCTCCGGCGGAAACCACTCCGGTGTCAGAGGAACAACCAACTCCTTCGGCGGAAAC
>JAAENB010001037.1 GCA_024224995.1 bacterium
AAAAGGCTGCGGAACTCGCATTCGCTCAAACAGTCCTCACCTTCTGAAGAGGGGTGCGCCCCGCGCGAGGGTGTCACTGTCACAACAAATAGTGTTTCCCTCCCACTTTACCGAATGTATTTTGTGCGTTTTACAACAGTATCGCACAAGACTGCACCCCCGATTTTTGAGCAGTTACGAAATAAAAATAAACATAAAAATTTTTGAAAAATTATGGAAATTAATTATCAAAACAGGTAGAATAAATTAATGCGAGATACAATTAAAAGACTGTTCCTTTTTGAATATACTAACGCCTCTTTTGTCATTAAACAAAAGGCCTATGTTCTGTTATGGCTGCATTTATTATCTGTTCCTCTTTTTAGTATAATCCTGGTTATTAATTCAGTTGTTCTTGAGGGTGAGCTTTTTGTTTATATGACAATTATCGATTGTAGTATTTTAAGCGCTCTTATTCTGGGCTTGATCCTGCTTCGAAAAGGGAAATATTTTATCGCTGTTAATTTTATTACTGCCGTTATTACAACAGTGCTGATTATTGACTGCTATGCTCAGTTTGATTATTTTAAGGAATCAGGGAACAGCAGCTATATCTATCTAATGTTTATTGTTCTTGTTTTTGCCGCCCTTTTCGGAAACCGGCTTCTTCCGGCATTAATCGCCCTGTTGTTTATTATTGTAATCCTGGTTTCATTGTTTTTTGCCGTTTCCGGGAATCCTGCTATTGCCTTTGGTTCGGATAAATTTGATTATTTTCTCGGCATTGCCATTAACGGCTGCCTGTCCATTCTTGTTATTTTTTTTATTTCATACCTGGTTATCCGCATTACGGAAAAGGCTCTTAAAAAAACCGAGGATTTAAATATGTCCCTGGAGCTGAAGGTTGATGAACGGACCGAAGAACTCCAGGCCGCCCTGTCGGAAATGGAGATGCTGAACAAGGCGTTTCTTAAAGCCAATACCGATCTTACCGCAGCGAAACGGATTACGGATCAGGATATTTATATGGCTACAAATATCCAATCTTCGTTATTCCCAAAAGAACCGCCCCGGTCTCCCCATTGGGATATAGCCTTTTCATTCCAGCCCATGGCCGGTGTCTCCGGAGACCTCTACGATTTTTATGAAAAAGAAGGAGAGCTCTGCGGACTCACGCTCTGTGATGTTTCGGGGCATGGCGTTGCCTCTGGTCTCATTACCATGATTGCCCGGTCCGTTATTCACCGGAATTTTGCCCAGGGGCAAAACAATCCCCTTAATTGCATTATCGAAAAAACCAACAGGGAGCTCATTGGGGAAATCGGCAGCCTTGAAAATTATCTAACGGGAATTATTCTTCGATTTAATCAAGACAGGGTTGAATATGTTAACGCGGGCCATCCTTCAATGCTGCTCAAACACGCCGGTAACGGAACAGTTGAAAAGATTGATGCCCGGGACCGTGATTTCAAAGGATGCCTTCTGGGGTTAAAATCGATCCAGCTTCCTTTCGGGATTATCTCGTTTGACATGGCCCTCAATGACACGCTCCTCTTATACTCCGACGGGCTTACGGAAAACATAAATAAAAAAAATGAAATGTTCGATAAGCATTTGCCCGGGTTATTCAATCAAGCCCCGCCCGGTTCCGCCCGGGATATCCTGGGATTTCTATTACAGGGCCTGTACGACTTTATGGGAAACACCGGGTTCCGGGATGATATTACGGTCCTTGTGGTGAGGAAGAGATAATCATGGAACTCCGGGCTCTGAGAAGAAAAGTTAAAACCATATTTCTTTCGGAATTTAAGAATGATTCTTTTGTGATTCAGCAAAAGGCATATGTGCTGATCTGGTTGATATTACTCACTATTCCGGTGATGTCAATAATCACTATTATTAATCATTTGATCCTTCAAGGATCTCTCTATATTAAATTTATTTCCATTGATGTGACATTGCTTGTTGTTATTTTTGCCGGTCTGGTACTTTTGCGTAAAGGGAAGTATAAGACTGCCGTAACTATGATTACCATTGTTCTCACAATCCTTGCTATCCTGTCTTGTTGGGGGAAGTTTGATTATATTATGAAAACAGGGAGCATCAGTCCTATCCTGTTAATGTTTGTGGTTATTGTTTTTGTGAGCCTTTTTGGTTCCCGCTTGCTGCTCAGCCTTATATCTCTTCTGTTTGGACTGACTATTCTCATCCTGTTAACCTGTGCTGTTATATTGTATCCCGGGGATGCTGTTGACATACCAGGCATAGGCATAAGCTCCGGTCTTTCGCTATTTACTATATACATATTCTCATTCCTGCTTTCCAGGATCACTGAATTTGCCCTGCAGAAAACAGAAGAATTAAATCTTTCTCTGGAGCAGAAAGTGAAAAAGAGAACCGAAGCCCTGGAAGCTGCCAAGCGCATCGCCGACCAGGATATGTATATGGCAAGCAATGTTCAGTCATCCCTGTTCCCTAAAGATCCCCCCGAGTCTTCTGAATGGGATATTGCTTTTAGCTTTCAACCCATGTCCGGGGTTTCCGGTGACCTCTATGATTTTTACGAAAAGGAGGGACAGCTCCGGGGACTCACCCTGTGCGATGTTTCGGGCCATGGCGTTGCATCAGGTCTTATTACCATGATTGCCCGGTCCGTTATTCACCGGAATTTTGCCCAGGGGGAAAAGAATCCCCTTGATTGCATTCTCGAAAAAATTAACAGGGAGCTCATCGAGGAGATTGGCAAACTCGATAATTATCTTACAGGGATTATTCTTCGCTTTTATCAAGGCAGGGTTGAATATGTAAATGCAGGTCATCCCTCAATACTGCTCAAACACGCAGGTACGGGAACTGTTGAAAAGATTGATGCCAGGGACCGGGATTTTAAAGGATGCCTTCTGGGGCTAAAATCGATCCAGCTTCCTTTTGGAATTATCTCGTTTGATATGGCTCATGATGACACGCTCTTATTATATTCCGACGGACTTACGGAAAACTTAAATAAAAAAAATGAAATGTTCGAAAAACAGTTACCCGGGTTATTCAATCAAGCCCCGGCCGGTTCGGCAGAGGAGATCCTGGAATACATTCTGCAATGCCTGAATGACTTTATGGGGAATACTGAGATTCGTGATGATATTACGGTTCTTGTTGTAAGGAAGAGGTAACCATGAAACGCCGTGCTATGAGAAAAAAAATTAAAATCTTGTTCCTTTCGGAATTTAAGAATGAATCTTTTGTGATTCAACAAAAAGCATATGTATTGCTCTGGCTGCTGTTAATAATCATTCCCGTTATGTTAATAGTCATTATTATTAATCATTTTAACCTTCACGGCCCCATATATATAAAATTCAGTATTATTAATTTTTCATTTATTTTTTTTATTTTTATTGGACTGGCTCTTTTGCGGAATGGGAAGTATAACTCTGCCGTAGCAATAGTAACCGGTATTATGACAATTCTTGCTATCCTGGCTTGTGTGAGCAATGGCTTTACTTTTCAAAACGAGAACATTCCCAACATTATATTAGTGTTCGTGGTTATTGTTTTCTCGGGCCTGTTCGGTTCCCGCTTGCTCACGACTATTATATCCTTCTTTTTTTTCCTGGTAATTGCAGTTCTTTCGATCTGTACGATACTGCTAAACCCGGCATATTACCCGGGTTCCAAAAATTTTGAATATATTCTGGGACTTGGCATCAACAGCACTATCACGATTATTTTTATATTTATTTTTTCCTTCCTCGTTTCCAGGATCACTGAAATTGCCCTGAATAGAACAGAGGAAGAACTTGAAAAAAATAAAGAACTCAATCTTTCTCTGGAACTGAAAGTGAAAAAGAGAACCGAAGCCCTGGAAGCTGCCAAGAAGATCTCCGACCAGGATATGTATATGGCAACCAATGTTCAGTCATCACTGTTTCCGAAAGATCCCCCTGATTCCTCTGAATGGGATATTGCCTTTACCTTTCAGCCCATGTCCGGTGTCTCCGGAGACCTGTATGACTTTTATGAAAAGGATGGACGGCTCCTGGGACTTACTCTTTGTGATGTTTCCGGCCATGGGATAGCTTCGGGTCTTATTACGATGATCGCACGGACGGTTATTCACCGGAATTTTGTCCAGGGGAAAAACAATCCTCTTAATTGTATTCTCGAAAAAACCAACAAGGAGCTTATTTCGGAAATTGGCAAACTCGATAATTATCTTACGGGGATATTGCTCAGGTTTGAGGAAAACAATGTTGAGTACGTCAATGCCGGGCACCCTTCCATGCTGCTGAAAAAAGGCAGCTCCGGGGCAGTAGAAAATCTTGATGCAGGAAAACATAATTTTAAAGGGTCCCTTCTGGGCCTGCAGGAGTTTCAGCTTCCCTTCGGGGTTATATCATACAAGATGGATTCTAACGACCTGCTTTTGTTATTTTCCGATGGTCTGACTGAAGGCATAAATGAAAAAAATGAGCTGTTTGGTAAATATTTATCTAAATTGTTATCTCAGGCCCCGGCCGGTTCCTCAGAGGACACCCTGAAATTTGTTTTACAGGGCTTTAATGATTTTATGAAAAATACAGAGTTCCAGGATGATATTACGGTCCTTGTTGTGAGGAAGCGATGACCCTGATGAAAACCCGGTTCCTTTCGGAATACACCAATGCTTCATTTGTGATACAACAAAAGGCTTATGTTCTGCTATGGATGAGCCTCGTAACCATTCCCGTTATGGCAACAATCACTATTATTAATCATATCATGCTTCAAGGCCTTCTGCATAATATATTCCTGTTCATTAATATATCGTTCATTGTATTTGTTTGTATTGGCCTGACTCTTTTGCGGAAAGGGAAGTACAATGCTGCCGTAATCCTGGATACCACGCTGCTCTCAGTACTTGCGCTCATGGTTTTTTTGAGCAGGTTTGACTATTTTATGAAAACAGGAAATTCCAGCAGCATCTTGTTAATGTACGTTGTTATCGTTTTCTCGGCCCTCTTCGGTTCCCGCTTCATGACGAGTATCATATCACTCCTGTTTCTCCTGGCTATTCTCACTCTTTTTATTTGCGTTATGATACTGAACCCGGCATATGCCTTTCATCCCGACAATTTTTATTATATTATGGGATTTGGCGTCAACAGCAGCCTTTCTGTTTTTTTTATATATATTTTTTCATTCTTCATTTCCAGGATCACAGAAAAAGCCCTTGGAAAAACAGAGGAAGAACTGCAAAAAAATAAAGAATTAAACCTTTCACTGGAACTGAAAGTGAAAAAGAGAACCGAAGCCCTGGAAACTGCCAAACGGGTCACGGACCAGGACATTGATATGGCAGCCAATGTTCAGTCGGCCCTGTTCCCCAAAGATCCGCCCCATTCCTCTGAATGGGATATTGCCTTTACCTTTCAGCCCATGTCAGGGGTCTCCGGTGACCTGTACGATTTTTATGAAAAAGATGGGCGGCTCCTGGGACTTACGCTCTGCGATGTTTCGGGCCACGGTGTTGCCTCGGGTCTTATTACCATGATTGCCCGGACCGTTATTCAGCGGAATTTTTTCCAGGGACAGGAGGATCCCCTTAATTCCATTCTCGAAAAAACCAACAGGGAACTCATCGCGGAAATTGGGAAACTCGATAATTATCTATCGGGCATACTGCTCAGGTTTGAGAACAGCACTGTTGAGTATGTTAATGCCGGGCATCCTTCAGTGCTGCTGAAAAAGGGCAGCTCCGGGGCGGTAGAAAATCTCGATGCCGGGAAGCAGAATTTTAAAGGGGCACTCCTGGGTCTGTCTGCGTTTCAGAGTCCATTCGGAGTCATATCATACAACATGGACCCTCATGACCTGCTCTTATTATTTTCCGATGGGCTCAGTGACTGCATGAATAAAAAAGATGAGGTGTTCGATAAGTATCTGCCCACAGTCTTGTCTGAAGCCCCGGCCGGTTCCGCAGAGGAGATCCTGGGATTTCTTTTACAGGGTTTTTCAGAGTTTACGGGACAAACGGATTCGCAGGATGATATAACGGTTCTTGTCGTGAGGAAACGGTGAGGCGGAATCCGGAAAACGAGCCGGGTTTCCGAAAGCGCGGTTCGTAACCGCGCTTTCAGAGGAACTGTTATCCCTGCAGCTGTTCCATTAGAATCCTCTTCGCTTCATCCGGAGAAATAACCGGGGTAATTTCCATCACTTCTTTATAAAACTCTTTGTGCGGAGCAAAGGCTTTTTCAAAGCTCTCTCTACTCGGCGCTTCCCAGATATTAAGCCCCACAGAGGGATCATTCTCTATACAATAGGTCATGCGCACCATGCTCATATCCAGGGAACCGTCCGCGAGTTTCCGCCCCAGCTCTGGCATTTTTTCCAGGTCAATTCGTACTTTTACAAAAAATAGCATATTTACATCTCCTTTTATTTTGTTCTTACTTAGTTAGAGACAAAATAAAAAGATCTATTTCACTTTTGAGGGAGAAAAAATCGCGGAATTATCATTTTTTATGATATTTTTTATTTTATGAACCAGGCTCTCCGGTGGAGTATGCTCCGGAAGGCTGTTGTAGAGAAGAGCTATTTTTTTTATACTGTCAATTTCCTCTGCCACAATATCGGGCAAAACGGGATGTTCCCCATGAGGGATTGAATCCTGTGAAGGTTCCTGTATCCAGCCCTGTTTTAATGAAAAATCAATGAGATTTTCACAGCGGCAGGGGTTTTCTTTATCATACAAAGAGCAGTTTTTGCAAATAAAATCCTGCATGTTTTTCCGGGAACGGTGGAGAAGGGTGCGCGTAGCGCTTTCGGACTTGCCCAGGATCTCTGAGGTTTCCGGAACCGGGATATGGAGCAGAATATGCAGAATAAAAGCCAATCGCTGGTTAAAAGAAAGACAGCGCAGCAGTCCCATAAGACAGCCTTCTTTTACGTGGGTTACATAGTATTCTTTTTCAATATCCGTATATGATTTCGCGGAATCCGGATCCTGAACCATGTGGATCAGTTCTTCCATATCCGCGAAAGATGTTTTTTGCTGTTTTTGTATAAAACGAAGGCAGAGATTCCTGGTAATGGTATATATCCAGGTATATAAATGACTCTTTTCTTTGAAGGTCTTTATCGATTTATAGATCTGCAGCAATGCTTCCTGCATTACGTCTTCAGCGTCTTCCTGCTGACCGGTTATTTTTAAGGCCAGAGAATAGATCTGTTTTCCATAGGAGTTGTACAAAAGGGTAAAACTGTCGTCATCACGGTTTTTCAGTTTCCTGACTAATTCTTTTTGTTGATCCAAATCTTTTATTAATTCCATCGTTATATTATCTCCGGTCAGTGCCAAAATGTCAAGTTAAATTGGATTTGAACTTGTCCGGCGGGGGGGAGAAAAAATCCTCCTTAGCAAAAAAAAATTCTCATTTTTACCCTCAAAATCTTACTTAATAGTCTATGCTTTTGGACTTTTATATTTAATAATAATCGGAGGATTTTATGAAAAAGATTTTAGATTCTACATTAATGGGCATAATGCTCTTATTCGTACTCACCATAATGGCATGTGAGGCAGGACTTCAGTCGAATTCCGGTTCCGGCAGTGAGGATGACACTGATTTTAGTTTTTCTGATATGTATAAGAAGATTTCAACCATGCAGCAGGAAATAGACGGTTTGAACCAAAAAATTCAAACCCTGGAAGCCATAAACAATGGTATGGGCAGCAGAATAGTTAATGTCACGGTACATGAAAACAGTGTAAGAAGAGTGCTCCCTGTTGCGAAATCAATAACAATGGAAGATTTTGTTGTGGAAAAAAAATCACCTACCAGCATATTGCTCATTCAGGGAACTATTTCCGGACGGGGAAAATATTCCGGAGATATGCAGCAGGGATGGCAGTATGGCAGCAGCAGCGAAGTTAGAGCCCAGAGTATGATGTATGAGAGCTCCCACTACAGCAAAATATATTCAACAACAGCGGTAATTGCGGGACATGGAACAACGGGAGATCAAAATTTAAAATTCAGGTATTATGCAAATAATAATAGATCAGCTGAAAGTCCATTTGTTTATTATAATCCCAATAGTTCTGATGACTCCAGGATAGGGCAAACCAGATCGGTTTATATTGTCTGGGAAATTGAACCGTAGACATCACAATTCAAGAGCAATAGTCAAGAATAAAAAGAGTGATAAAATTACCGTTAATTGCTTTTCAAATGAAGTACGGGAATTTTTATTGTTATTATATGTATTATAATAACAGGAGGATTCAATGAAAAAGATTTTACATTCTATATTAATGGGCATAGCGCTCTTATTCGCACTCACCGTAACGGGCTGTGAGGCAGGGCTTCAGTCGAATTCAGGTTCCGGCAGTCAGGATGAATCGGGGTTTAGTTTTTCTGATATGTATACGCGGATCTCTACCATGCAGCAGGAAATAAACAGTCTGAACCAAAAAATTCAAACCCTGGAACAAAGCAGTACAGCGGATATTGGCAATCTGTATGCAACAATTACGGATGATATCTCTACTATTGACAACAGGGTGCAATCTCTGGAAGCCATAAACAACGGGCTTGGCAGTAGAGTAATTAATGTCACCGTACATGAGAACAGTGTAAGAAGAGCGCTTTCCCTTGCACCCTCAATAACACTGGAAGATTTTGTTGTGGAGAAAAAATCACCAACCAGTTACCTGCTGATCCAGGGAACGGTTTCGGGCCATGGACCCTATTCCGGAGATATGCAGCAGGCATGGAAATACGGCAGTGGTAGCGAAGTGTTAGCTCAGAGTGTTATGTATGATAACACTAATTACAGCAAAATATATTCTACAACAGCAGTAATCTCCGGACATGGAACAACCGGGCATCAACAATTACAATTCAGGTATTATGCCAATAATGGACTCTCTTCCAGACCATTTAATACGTATAATCCTGACAGTTCCACTGAGCCCAGGATGAATCAAACCAAATCGGTTTATATCATCTGGGAAATTGAACCGTAGAGTCTCTCAAGAAACTCTTTTTAAATAGGGGTCTGTTGCTGCTTCCCCTCTTTCCCCCTGAGTGGGCACCATCCCCCCCCTACCCCCCCGAGGGGGAAGAAGATGATGGAAAAAGGTTTCTAAACCCATAAAGGTACAGAGCCTTTCCAAAAACTCTTGCGCCCCCTTTGGGGGTTGGGGGGCCGATGGAAACAGACCCCGGTATCGACACAGTTTCTTCCGTTGGTGTTGACCCGGGATAAAATTTTCGTGAACAAGCCCATAAAGACGTTTTGTGTAGGGGAGAGGCATGCCTCTCCCCTACACAAAAACGTCTCGCAGAAACCAACCCCGGCAAGAATCCCCGGCACCCAACCCGTAAAGGCGTTGCACGCAACGTCTCTCCTTCCCCGGAAACC
>JAAENB010001038.1 GCA_024224995.1 bacterium
ATTTTTCAAATACAACATATATATACCAGTTCTTTTTGTCTGTTTTGTTTATCTCGTTATGTAAAGCCAGTGCAAATAATGATATTATAATTGGTACTGTAGATAAAGGCCGTTATGGATTACCAGGCGATGTCATGAGCATGACAGGGATGTTTGTTCTAACTCTTCCCTTTCGAATGGGAATTGATCCCGCGATGAGCTTTGAAGCTTTTTATAAAAAGATAATCAATAAAAAAAGAAAGATAAATGTAAATAAGAGGTATCCTATAGGTTTAATAAAAGAGGATTTAGCCGCAATTCATAAAAAGGATATGGATTTATTTGATGTCATTTTATGCTATGAAGAGGTTGATTTTTCCATAAACGACTCCGGGTCAAAGCTCACAATTGATTGGCTGTTTAAAGAGACAATAGCAACACCAATAGTCAGTTATGTTATCAATGAAAAGGACGGAACTTTAACCCTGAAATTTTATCATCAAATTGATTATTTTTCCGAAACCGAAATAGATGATTTATATAATGATATGGTTCTTTTAATAAATCGAGTCTTAGACAATCCTCAAATAACAATTGAAGATTTATTAATATGAGCTTAAAAAAAGCAAGGAAAAAGATATGACACGAATAAAAGTAGAATTGCCGGATACGTTTCATTATGGATTCACCATGCCGGTGTTAATTGGGGATATCAATCATGGCAACCATTTCAGTAATGACGCGGTATTGCGTTTTGTAAACGAAGGACGAGCTCGGTTTTTAAATGAAATGGGGCTTAGTGACTTTGATATTGGCGACGGTATTTCATCTATAGCGAGCGGTCTTGTTATAAAATATATCTCTCCCGCTTATTATGGAGATATATTAAAAGTTGAGGTTGCGTATGTGGGCCATAGAGCAGTAGAGTTTACCCTGGCATATAGAATATCTCATACTACAACCGGGCAAGAGGTTGCCAGGGCCGTAACCGGCCTTGTTTGTGTTGACGGCAAAAACGAAAAGATGGCTAAAGTCCCGGAAATCTTTATTGAGAAAATAGCTCAGCATTTTGAATAATCCTCTTGTTATTTATGAAGCTAAACAATAATCATATACTTAAAATATTTTTTATCCTGTTTATATTGGTTGTTTCATTTCCGGTTGTTGCCCTGGAACCTGTTATAATTGATAAAGCAATCGATAGTCGGTCAATTGGTCCTATTGGAAAAAATATTGAATACATTGAAGACACAGGTAACAGTTTAAGTATAAATGATGTTGTCGGCAAAACTTTTTTATGGAAACGGTTTAATAGTCTGGATTATGAGAATAAAGTAAAAAACGAGGGAGATTTGTATTATATTATTCCGGCAGGCTACGAGATATAACCCGGAAATTCACATATCCGGCGGAAGCTATGGGCGGAGCAGGGTTCCCCCTGCCCCTCTTTCGTGAGATTACTCAGCCTGGAATAAGACTCCGGCTGTCCAATTATAGGCATCGATAACGGATCTATTAGCTCCCCCGCTCACACTGGAAAAAGAACCAGCGGCTACGTTCTGAATTCCCCCGCTCACAGTAGAATATGCACCATCTATATGATTTTTATATCCAGCAACGAGCCCGCCATGAGAGGAATAATTATGATATGCACCAATGATAAGATTATTTGAGCCTGATCTGTAATTGCCAATGGCTCGTGCCTCATTATACCCCACAATCAAATTACCACGACCGTTTTCTGTTCCATGAGTTGAGCCCGAACCGCTTACAATCTGCACATTGAGACCGCTAAATCGTATTGTCGGATGCCCTGTAGCAGGATCGGTTAACCCTACACTTTTTTAAAATTATTCTTGAAAAATACAGGGAAGCAATTCCCTAAAATATATTGACAACCAGCCCCAAATATGATATCATAAATCATAAAATGAATAAAAAAAGCCCATTTAAAAAAATTCAATTACTACCCCCCCTTATGTGTCTGCTCTTAGGCACAATATCCGTCTTGTTGGGGGTATACGCGAATTACGCCTGGAATCCTAAAAAAGTCTCCTGGGGAAAAGACGAATTTTTAATCAGGACTTCCAGGGAACGACAGGCAATAGCATTCAATATTACCCATAAGGCCGGGGATAGGCCGGGTCTATCCCTCTACGGCTCCACAGACTCAATGTGTGACGATCCCTACTTAATGCATCTCGACGTAAATGGGGACCGCGCGCGGGATCTTTATTTTCATCATTGCGGAGGTCATGGTTTCGTAACCTATGAGGAGAAATCGGGCAAGCTCCGGTACAAAAACCTGGGCCAGTACGACCCGGAAGATCTACCTCGTGTTCCCGGCTTTTGGTCACGCGAAATTCATAACCGTGGAGCAAGAACGATTCTGGGGGGAGGCGCTTGTATATTAATAGGGATAATATGGCTCATCGTTATACTACTAATCTTCTTATTCAAGCGCCATGCCCCAAAAAATCAACCGGAATAATTCCGGAGTATCTTTAACCCATTTTAGCCCGGGGTTTCAACCCCTCGCAGGGGCCGCACCCCTCGCAGGGGCCGCACCCCTCGTTAAATCTCACCAAAAACCAACCCGTAAAGACGTTGCACGCAACGTCTCTCTTTCTCAAAAACCAGCCCTTTCCGGAATCCCCAAAAACGCGCCCGGGAACTTCAAGAAAGCGATAAGCCTCTATCTATGGTCTGGTTTTGCACCATATTTAACCAGAATCTCAATCATTTCTACATCATAATGCATCGCAGCTAATTTCAAAGCAGTCTCACCATCTTTGCTCCTCAAATTAACACCAGCGCCTTTTAGCAGCAAATATTCCACAACTTCAATATTACCATGACTTGACGCGACCATTAAAGCAGTATACCCAAAATTATAATCCTTATTATTGAGATTAGCCCCTTTTGAGATTAAATATTTCACAACGTTAATATGACCATCACGAGATGCACTCATTAAAGCAGTATAACCATAACTATCTTTGCTATTTGCATCAGCGCCTTTAAATAATAAATATTTAACAACGCCCAGATGCCCGCGACTTGAAGCGTCTGTTAAAGCAAAGCCCCCAAAATTATCTTTATTATTTAAAAGAGCGCCATTACGCAATAAAAACTTAACAACGGATAAATGACCATTATATGAAGATAAGCTTAAGGGAGAACGGCCGCCTTTATCCATAGCATTAACATCAGCTCCTTTTGAGATTAAATATTTAACAACGTTGAGGTGTCCATTTTCAGAAGCAATAATTAAGGCAGTATTATCATCTTCATCCGTAGCGTTAACGTTAGCGCCTTTTGATATAATATATTTAACAACATTGATATATCCTTCTTGAGACGCGCCCATTAAAGCAGTATAACCGCGTTTATCTTTAGCAGTATAAATATCCGCACCTTTATATTTGGGTTCCAAAAGCTTAACAACCGAAAGATGGCCGCTGCTGCATGCCTGCATTAAAGCAGTTTGACCGGAAGTATTTTTAGCAGTAACATCTGCGCCTCCGGATAATAAGTATCTAACTAAATTTAAAGACCCATTTGTGGAAGCAAAAATTAAACAGGTATCACCGGTTATAGACTTAGCATGAATATCAGCACCATGAGATACTAAAAATTCCACAATTTCCGGATGACCGGCAACAGAAGCCCTCATAACAGCAGTAGCTCCATCTTTACCTTGAGCGCGAACATCAGCACCACCCGATACCAAATATTTTACAACTTCAACATGCCCGGCTTCTGAGGCCTTTCTTAACGCGGTAAATCCCCATTTACCTCTAGCGTCAATATCAGCACCATTAGAGATTAAAGTCTTAATTTTCTCAATATCACCATCTTCAGCAGCAGCACAAAGCATTAGACCATCTTTAGTACTATCAATTTTTTTTCCACAGTTTACTATTGTGAAAGATATTAAAATAATAGATAATAATAATATAACAATTTTATTCATTTTCCAACCTCAAAATATTCTTTTTCAAGGAATACCAATTTGATAAAACAACGTCAAGCGTCTTTTTGATACACCTTTATCAATAATTGTTTCTTCTCAGGGGCTTGTGATCGTTTGTATTACAAGAAACAACCCCATTTTAGCCCGGGGTTTTAACCCCTCGCAGGGGCCGCACCCCTCGCAGGGGCCGCACCCCTCGCAGGGGCCGCACCCCTCGTTAAATCTCACCAAAAACCAACCCGTAAAGACGTTGCACGCAACGTCTCCCTTTCTCAAAAACCAGCCCTTTCCGGAACCCCCAAAAACAATAAATATAAACACTGACAATATATATACATTTTTCTCAAACGAATAACACATTCTTAAAAAAAATCTAAAAAAACAATTGACTCTTTAAAAGCATCAACAGCATCATGCCTTAAAACATCGAGTACGCTGAAACGTTGTGCGAAAGAGATGCGCCGAACTTTATAATAAGAGGGCATCCGTGCCCGCCTGTTATAAATGCAGTAAATAGATTTTATAATGGAGGCTTATAATGAACCAGACGAATACACGCTCTTCAAAAAACACAGAGGAAATTCTCCAGGTATACAAATCACCAGCAGGGTACGATAAAATGATATCCCTGTATGAAAGTTGTCTTCAAAAAACATCAATTCCATATGAGGAACTGGATGTAGAAACAACCTGGGGCACAACCCATGTAATAAAAAGCGGGTTAAAAAATAAAAAACCCCTGGTTGTTCTTCATGGCAACACAATAAACGCGCCATTGATGTTTATGCTTTCACCGGAATTGACTCAAGACTTTGTTGTTTACTATGTCGACATCATGGGTCAGCTCGGAAAAAGCGTCCCACGGAAAATTCCCGTTAAGAAAATTGAACTGACCAATTGGCTCAATGAAGTTTTCACCGGGCTCAACATTGAAAAGGCCCATATTCTGGGCTCTTCATATGGAAGTTATATTGCCCAGTGCTTTCTCCAAAATCATCCTGAAAAAGTAAATAAACTGGTTTTGACATTATATACGTTTTTAAAAAAGCAGGGATATCTCTCTCCTCTATTGCTTATAAAGCTGTTGTACTATAGCCAGAAAAAAAACCTCGCTGCTACAGAGAAGCTTTTAGATAGTATAAGCGGCAGTAAGATAAAAGATAGTGAAGTTAACAATATTGTTATAGAATTTTTCACCAATGCGTTTAAGCATACCAGGAATGGCAGGCAAGTGCTGGAATCATCAACGGTTGAAGCTTTAAAAGCAATAAACTCACCAGTACAAATTATTATTGGAGAACAAGACCCATTCTTCAACGCGAAAAAAGGTGAAGATCTATGCAGAGAGGTAAATAATCCCTGTATAAATTTCAATATGATACCCGGAATGGGACATTTCACTAATGACAGGAGCGAAGAAATATATGGAAAGGCGGCGAATTTTTTAAAGCAGACATAAGGTATTCGGTACACGCAGAGACGTTGCGCGTAGGGGCACGGCGTGCCGTGCCCTACGCAAAAACGTCCCTGAGCGGAGGCAGCGAAAAAACTTCGCCCGCCTGGCAGCAGCTAACCCCGGGAACCAGGCACACCTGGAATCTCCACGTCCGGAGAAACCGCAATCAAATGAGCGGGTACAACGCCTTTATCGGGTATAATATGAAACGCCTCATAGCGGGAAAAACCATAGTATTATATAGAAGAATAGAAAACAGAGCCTTCAGGAAATACCTCACAACCAAACCCCGCAGCAGCAGAGAAATAGACGATAGCATGTATATATACGCGCAAGAACTGCTCAAAAAAGCGGAAACCTATAGCCTCGTTTCAAAGCAACCCCAAAGAGTGCTTAGAGAGTAATCAAAGAGCACCCAGCTCCTGACCGGGCAGCACCGACCCGGCGGAAAGAAAGGGCACTTTTAGAACCCGGGATAACATCTTCGGGAACAGACCCGTAAAAACGATTGTGTGCAGAGAAGAGGCATACCTCTCCCCACTACACACAACGCCTCCGTAAAAAAACCTCAAACTTTTTTATCCCCCCTCCCTCACGCTTTACTGATACTTAATTATATAACTAACAGCCGCGTTTTTAGGACGAGTTTCGGGATCACCCATAGCATCTGAAGTCCTTTTTATTTGGTGTTGACCATTATCATAATCAGTAGAACCGCAGCCGGCATTGGTGGCAAGACTAACCCCCCCGACTTCAGAATGCCATATATCCCAATAATCATGGCTATGTTCTTTAAATTCATCATCTTGATACGAGCCAACAGCATCACCGGAATTCCCGCCATTTGGATTAGTTCTTAAACCGGAGTCGGGATCAACACCGGAGCCGTCACTCACCCCTCTGAGGAACATCCCTCTAAGATCGGGAAGATTAAACGTAGAAGAGCCATTACCAACACCCCATGAAGTAGCAATAACATCAAACAGGGCGCTGTATTCAGAGCGGCTAACAGAGCTGCCGTCACAGAATAGCCAACCGCCGGGAACTTTATCTTTCGAGCCGCCAAACGGCGTTATTGACCCAACAGGAATAACCAGCGTTCTCAGGTCCTTAACATCACTTTGCAGGTTAAAAATATTCGCGTAGATATCAGAAAAGCTGAATCCATGATCATTTCCAACAGCATCATTTTGAGAAAGCCCTGCTTCACACCCCGCAAAGGCCAGAGCCGAAACAGCTAACAAGCTAACAAGTACAACAGTAAATCTTTTTTTCATTTGAATCCTCCAGGATTATTAAATTACCAGGCTCGTTAATAACAAAACCCGTGACTTCCTTTAAGCTTCAAACTTTTTTATCCCCCTCCCCTAATACTTAACTATATAACTAACGGCCGCGTTTTTAGGACGAGTTTCGGGATCACCCGTTGCATCTGAAGTCCTTTTTATTTGAAGTTGACCATTATTATAATCACTGGCAGCGGAACCATAACTGGAAACAAAAGCGGTTCCCGCGTTTTCAGAATACCAGATATCCCAATAATCATGACTATGTTCTTTAAAAACATCATCTTGATACGAGCCAACAGCATCACCGGAATTCCCGCCATTTGGATTAGTTCTTAAACCTGAGTCGGGATCAACACCGGAGCCGTCACTCACCCCTCTGAGGAACATCCCCCTGAGATCGGGAAGATTAAACGTAGAAGAGCCATTACCAACACCCCATGAAGTAGTAATAACATTAAACAGGGCGCTGTATTCAGAGCGGCTAACAGAGCTGCCGTCACAGAATAGCCAACCGCCGGGAACTTTATCTTTTGGGCCGGCAAACGGCGCTATAGACCCAACAGGAACAATCTGCGTTTTCAGGATTTTAACATCACTTTGCAGATTAAAAATATTCGCGTAGAGATCAGAAAAACTGAATCCCTGATCATCTCCAACAGCGTCATTTTGAGAAAGCCCTGCTTCACACCCCATAAAGGCCAGAGCCGAAACAGCTAACAAGCTAACAAGTACAACAGTAAGTCTTTTTTTCATTTGAATCCTCCAGGATTATTAAATTACCAGGCTCGTTAATAACAAAACCCGTGACTTCCTTTAAGCTCCAAACGTTTTTATCCCCCTCTTAACCGATCACCGATCACCCGGCCCTCGAGCCCTCCGATTACCTCCCCCCCCCGGGCCCAAAATCTTTATGGCTTCAAAGATATTGGTGACTTTAAAAATATGATCTACCTGCTCACTCACATCCCGAATAGCCAGGCTTCTCCCGCTCCCGGAAAGAGACCGGATAAACTGAATAAGCGTTTGAATGCCCCCGGCATTAATATGAGTCACTTCAGAAAGATCCAGCTCCACATTAAAATGATATTTCTCCACAGCTTTCCGGAACAGCTCGTCCACCTTTTTATTCTCACCATCCATCCCGCCTTCTTTAAGCAGAGAATCATCTATCTTTATTAATATGCTTTCATTATTTATAATCCGTATCGTGTTTGACATTATAATACCTCTCAATTTTAAAAAACAGTTCCTTAAACAAAATCCCATGATTGACAATTGACAATTGAGCATTTCCCCTTAATCAACCAGCCCCTCGCAGGCACTCTTGCGCCCCCTCCGGGGGTTGGGGGGGAATAAAGGGTTGGGGGGCAAACAGGTCAAAAATATTCCCCACCGGGCTCACCAAAATAGTACCCTTGCGCGTAATCAATATTGATCGCCTTTAACAGCGTAAACAGTTCATCACAGTCCACGAACTCCGCCACCATAGGCTTGTTCAGCTTGGAGAAGAGAGACGCGATCCCTTCAAGCATGGACCGGGCCTGAGAATCATCAAGAACCCGCTTAACAAGTGAACCATCGATCTTGACGATATCAATAGGAAGATGAAGCAGGTTCTCAAAGTTGGAATGGCCCGAACCAAAATCGTCAATAGCGATTTTACAGCCGATATTCCGCACGGTATCAATGAACGTTAAGCACGAATCAATATCAACAAGTTCGTCACGCTCAAGGATCTCAAAGATCAAAGTACCGGTTTTAGCGCCTTTTTTATTTTTAACTTTAGTGTAAGAATCAACCACCAGTTTCAGGAAGCTTTTGCTGAGAAGGTTATTCAGGGTCAGGTTGATAGAAATATCCTGGTCAATATGCTCCAGGGCGGCGCAGGCTTCCTTGAGCATAAATTCGGAAATAACCGAGTCCATACCCGTAGACTGGGCCACCCCGAGAAACTGGCAGGGCGAAACATACTCCCCTTCCCGGTTCCGGATCCGGAGAAGCGCTTCATACCACTTAACCGATTTAGTATTAACGTCAATTATAGGCTGGTAAACCGATTTAAACCAGTTGTTTTCCTGGTTTTCAATAAGGATGGTAAACTGCAGCACGGAATGAAGAGCTGAGTTCCGTTCGTTATTCTTTTTCCGGTCAATTTCATTACAGTCAAAAACCGTAACAGGCCGGTGGGACCGGGCTCCCATCTTAAGAGCGATATCGGCCTTGGAAAGGATGTGCTCCCGGTTCTCCACCGTAGCAATAGCACCGCCGATGCGGTAAATAAGCCGAATCTCAGTATTATCATACTGAATAGTTTTTTCTTTTAAACGCTGCCAGATTTTACGCAGGTAGGATTTTATAGTCCCGTTAGAGGGGATGGAATCCCACAGGGGCATGAGAATGCCGAACTCATACCCTTTTAAGCGGAAACTGCGGAAACCAAACTCCTTTTCCACTTCTTTCAGGTGTTTAACCACGAACCTGAGAATATCATCGGAAAATTCATACCCGAATAACGAAACATAGTCGCTAAAATTCTCCAGTTTAATAATGGCAACAAGGTAGTTAACCCCGGTATCCATACTGTAAATAATGGCATCCCGTTCCGGCAGCCCCGTAACATCATCATACACCAGTTTCTTCACAGTATTCCGGATATAGCGTTCGTGCTGCTGCTGCCCGTAGTAGGTGAGCATGGTAATTACGGCGCCGGCAATATATCCCATAACCAGAATGGGGGTTGGCACATCGCCCGGGAAACCGGCAACCACGCCCGTTTTCGAAAGAACCGTAAGCCCTAAAGATATACCCAGGAACGCGAGACTCCAATAATACCCGAGTTGAGAACCGATTAACTTATGCGCTAAAATAGGAAAAATAAAAAATATGATAATAAACATGTTGTTCCCGCCATACAGGAGGGAGGTGACAATAATAAAAGCAACAAAAAGAAATAAAGAAATACGGATCATTACAGCCAGGTGCCGTTTAAACAGTAAAAAAAAACCAAACAGAACCGATAATAAGACAGGAATAAGGTAATCAATAAGAGAAGCGCTGCCGCGTACGTGCAGGGTAAGCAGTAAGGAGGCGGAAGAAACCACGATCCCCCCTGCATATATAGAAGCCAGAATACTGAAACGATATTTATTATAATTCCCAACAGTTTTTTCATACCAGTCCGTTTCCCTGAAACGGAAACCACCCGGCAAAAAAGAGAATATGTTATTATCCGGAAAAAAACTTTTCCTTATTATTTTCATAAACACCCCCGCCTCCATACTTAAGGCTAAGTGAAATACCGGGGCCCTCACTGTCAATAATATATGAATAATTAATCCTGTACAAATCCCTTCACAATATCCGGAAGGTTTTTCTTCCGAATACGGGGAAACGAACCGTCTGTGCGGTAAATCCGGGCGCACCCTTTGCTCTCTCTCAAGAAGCTAAATTTTGAATCGGGGCTTCTTCTTCATAACGAGGGGCTGGAAGCTCCACGTTATGAGAATCTCCATAGCCCCGGGAAACTAATTTACAAAGAGGGCCTGTTCCAGGAAGATGTTATCCGGGGTTCTGCTCTGTTGCCCCTATTGGGGTTAAAACCCCGGGCTAAAATTGACTCATTTCCAAAAACTCTTGCGCCCCCTCTGGGGGTGCGGCCCCTGCGAGGGGTGCGGCCCCTGCGAGGGGTTGGGGGGCCACCGATCACCTTCTTTCACCCCTGGTCTACAATCTCCATAGCCAGCTTAATAAGATTCCGGGTAGATTTAATCCCCAGTTTCCTCTTCATATTGGAGATATGTTTATTAATAGTACCTTCTTCAACTTCCATTTCACCGGCAATAGCAACCTGATTCTTACCGGCGCCATACTTATCGAAAACGATTCTTTCGGTCCTCGTGAGCTTTTCGATCATGCGTTCCCTGGCAATGAGTTTGAGCTGTTCCTCAAGTTCCTTTTGTTTGGTAATATCGCGGGCAATGGACTGAAAAACGATAATTTCACCGTTTTTGTGAATGAGCCGGTCGGTCCGTTCAATCCACCGGTGGCCGTCTTCCTTTAATATGGTATGAGTATAATTCCGAACCGGAGTTTCTTCCTTAGCCTGGTCTATATTTTGGAGCATAATATGCCTGTCGTTTTCAGGGATAAAATCGAGATAATTCTTACCAATGAGGTCTTCCCTGGCCACATTAAGGTAGCGGGCAAAAACATCATTGGCAAAGGTGATAGTACAATCGGAAAGGAACTTGCATATAAACTCGGTCTGATCTTCCACGATCCGCCGGTACATGGTTTCGCTCTCTTCAAGGGCTTTTTGCATTTCCACCTGTTTGGTCTTATCTTCGAAAAAAAACATTACATAATTGTCGGGAATATAGGTATAGGTAACTTTCACGTACAAACGCCGGTGCGTAATGGGGTCAATGAACATCCGTTCGTCAATGTAGTTCTTTTTATTACGGATACAATCCAGGGCAGTAGTAAAAATATAGTGATTTTCTCCTAATATTTCCTTTACCGGAAGATTAACTTTATTATTAAGATAGCCGTCCGCAAGTTTCCGGGCAGCATCGTTAATGTCTATTACGCGGATATCACCATCCCGGAGCTCACCAACCAGGGTCGGGATCGGGTTGTTCATAAACATCTTTCCGAACGCGTCAAACTCATTCATTATTTCTTTCCATTGAATACCTGTTTACTCTGTTAACTTACAATAAAATTTTAGCGTATCCTTATAAAATATAAAAAAAAACACGAACTGTCGATATAATAGAGTAATAATTTGGCTTTTTTAACAAAAAAAGAGAAACTGTGGTGATACCGGGGTCTGTTTCTGTACAGGTTCCGGAGAGAATCAGCCGAAGATTCTTTCTGAAAGCGACGTGACGTCACGTCGCTTTCAAGGTACAGGCTCCGGGTAAGATCCCCTCGCAGGGGTCGCACCCCGGAAAAAGACCCTGTTTAAAAAGAGTTTCTTAAGAGTGCTGACCCGGCCCTTCGGCTCCGCTCAGGGACCGGATGGCCGGGAAAAATACGAAAGAAACTATGTCGACACCGGGGTCTGTTTTTTGCGAAGCGAAGATGCTCCGGGAAAGGTTTGGTTCTGAGAGACGTTGCAGTGCAACGC
>JAAENB010001039.1 GCA_024224995.1 bacterium
CGATGAGCAATACGAGTAGCTCCCGGTTTATCATTACTGATAATGGTAATAGCGGGATATGCACTAACCTCGGAATGAAACGCTGAAGAGCCTTCCATATCGACATAAGCTTTCAGATAAAATTGCCTGGATATGAAGTTACGCAAAGGTCCGCCATAGCGGTTCTTCATCCAACGGTCTGCGCATATAAAACCTAAAACCCCACCTTTGTTTAATAAAGATAGCGAACGTTCGATGAATGGTACATAAAGGTCTGCCCGGTCATACATAGTGCTGTAAAGTTGTCTATATTCCGCCAGTAGTGGCGCAGGAATAAGTTCCTGACGAACATACGGGGGATTTCCTACAACAAAGTCAAATTGACCGGTCATTTGTTCGAGAAGGAAGTCTCCTTGAATAAGCCAAAAACCAGAAAGCACTGTTGCCGAATGAACAGGAACGCCGGAGTTTACGATTTTTTTTATAAGGGTTTGCCGGGTGGATTCATATGTTTTTCTGTGGAGCTCGACAGCTCTAATTACATCTTTCAGGTCTTCAACAATTGATGAAGTATTGCCGGAATACTCCCACCATGAAGAGAGCAAACGATCAACTATGGGTAAAAGAAAATCACCTTCGCCAAAGGAAGGTTCCAGAATACGCTTATGGTAAAGTAAGTGATTTTTTGTGTAGCCTGCCAGGTCAAGGATAAAGTCAACAACCTCAATACGAGTATAAATCGCACCTCGGACTTCACCCCCGCTATTTGAAGCTAACTCCTCAACGGCATTTACAACCTCAGAAGACTTTGCAAAACCGGATTTATCAAAAAAATCAAACAATGTCGGTTGGTTTAAACCTGACATAAGGGTTTCTCCTTAATATAGCATTAACACAGTAATTTACCGATCCCCATACTCTCAGAATCTTATTATTTCTCATAAAATATACTGTCAAGAAATTTAATCCCGTAAAAATTATATCAAGGATTACACTGCCAGGAACGCTCGTTTCGGCTCCGCTCAACAATCAGATTTCTACACAAGGCCGGTCACTGAGCGGAGCCGAAGTGCCGGTTCTTACTATGGCTCCAATTCTTACATTCTGCCAGTAAATGAAGATCATTATCTTCCCCATTCATTAAAGCCTCTTTCTTCTTCCTGGACCATCCCTGCACCTGTTTCTCTCTAAAGAATGCATAATCAATTCGATCATATTCTTCGTAGTAAAGCAATTTTACCGGTAAACGTTTCCTGGTATAATTGGCCCCAAAACCGCAGTGGTGCTCGTACAATCTTTTATCCAGATCAACAGTGCTTCC
>JAAENB010001040.1 GCA_024224995.1 bacterium
GTTAGTTTTCCAGGTTGTCAACAGAGTCCAATGAATTGGGGTCTCTTCTTCCGGGTGAGCAATTTCTTTTACATCAATCACATAAACATTCGGTACTGGCTTATACTTCTTTTTTGAATGCGTTTTAGGGACAGACATGGCTGCTTGTGACAGCTTCCTTATTTTCCCGAATAAAATGTTCTGTAATTTTATAAGGCGTAATTGAAGCACTATTGGCAAAAAGACTCGCTGCTTTCAAGGATGCATGATCCGGAAGTGCAGCACTGGCGCTCCTCTCAAATGAATTTTCCAGCAGTTTTTCGTCAATGGAGACTCCAAAGCGCATTATATTATTCATGGTATCCCCTTAATATTTTGAACCCCACATACCAAATGCAGGAATGACGGCACCTTTCTTATTTGGGTTGGTAAATTCTTTTGGAAGATAGTCAGAAGACTCAGTAAAGGGAGAGAATGCTTTCCATGCTTGCAGCCTCTTGTTGTTTTCCACTAAATCACTCCATTTAACCGGTAGACCACTAAAGATGTCTATTATTTTATTTTTTTCGATTTCTATCTTACTGTCTTCCTTTTGATCATCATCGCCGCCACCACCATCGTTCAGGTCACTTCCGGCAAGATTCCCGGCATTTCCAAGATCCTCCAATAATACCAGCAATACACTCTCCGACTTTTTATTTTTATTTTTACTATTACTAGTACTATTAAGTTTAATTGTTGTTGTTTTTTTCACCCTAAAAACAGTTCCCGGAAGAAAGGTTACTTCAAAATTTCCCGGTTTGCTATACCCAATGTATTTTCCATACTTACTCTCTACGGCAAAAACCATTTTTAGTACACCAGTTTTAAGGCCGCCTGCATGCTCTTCTTTTTCTCGAAATTTGCAGGCATATAGAGCGCTTAAACTGGTATGAAAAAACGAGTTTTCTACCACAAGTTCATTGACCTGCAAATGGTCTGTTTTGAGCACTTTATTCGGGAATTCATAAATACCACGAAAAACCACGACATCATTATCTGTCTTGAATGTCGGTAATAAGTCGAATGCCCTTAGAACTGAGCCCACAGCCATGACTACAAGTTGTGCTTTAGTGTAAAAGGTGTTCGCCCACTTCTGCTTAATATCCATTTCATCTATATCGTCGCGCATCTTGTCAATTTCTTTTTCATAATCAACCAGCGTCACATTGTTAGGTTTAATGGGAGGTTTTATTTTGCGAAGATACCATGCCATATCTTCGAATGTACACCTTCGAGTAAAATAATAGAACTTGTAATTGTAGGCACGGTTACTTTCAAACCCCATAAGAAAAAATGTTCCGGCCGTTCCCGAAATAAGAGGCCACATATCTACATTATACAAGAGTACAGTTTTCAGAGGATAAAATTGCTTATTAAACTTTGATATGACGTTTCTTGTATTATTATTTTCATATTGATTCAGTTGTTTTTCCATTGATGTAAAAAAAGGCTGATCTACTGTGTTTACTTTGGAAAAATTATCATAATACTTTGCGAGAAGATCAGTATTTAATTGTGCAGCCAATAGAGAATCGCTTTTTTTATCATCCAAGTTAATAATTTTCTCAAGCAGCTCAAATGATGGATGTGCATGTAGACTTGTGCTTGCAGCAACGACTAAACAAATCAGAAAAGCAAAAACAGGTTTAAATTTCGGAAAATATTTGTTCATTTTTACCCTCACTATTATTATTCCAGGTTAGACCTTAGCATATTGAGTATCGATCCGGATGTCAAGAACCTTATACACTTTTTCTTGAGAAGTTACTCTGTACAGCAACTTCTCGATAAATAGGGAGGTGACATCGAAAACAGCCCAAAACCTCAAGACGGCTATGGTCATAGAAAAGAATATGAGACAGAAACAATAAAGATCATTGGAACAGCGTTATTCCGCTACCCTGAGAATACTCTCGGTCTTTCCGTTCTCATTTATCTTTGGATTACCCGAAGCGACTTCAAATTTAACCCTGGTTTGAGTAAGGAGTTTCGTTATTGACTGTTCTTTTTTCATGCCGATATCGGAGATATAGCCGGTTCCGCCGGGCAGAATTTCCTCGTCTGCGGTCTGTACATGGGTGTGGGTGCCATATACGAGGGAAGCCCTGCCGTCGAGGTACCATCCCAGGGCCCTTTTCTCGGCTGTGGCCTCGGCGTGAAAATCGACAATAATGCTGTCGACCTCATCCTTTACCACTGAATAAATTTAAGTCCGGTAACTAAAAAGAGCTTTCTGACAGGCATGGATCTCCTTTAGTAAGGAGTAACCGGGTTTCGATAAAATGGATTATGCCTCTTTATAAGACCCTTTTTAACCGAAAGTTCCTGGATTGGAAAAAATATTTTTCAAGTCATTAATTGATTAATATTTATTAATATTGATAAATTCTACATATCCTTCTTGATATAAATGCCCGGTTTTAGAGACGCTGCATTGCAACGCCTCTAAAATTTTTCTTTTTAACCGCTTACCGTCCACTTCTCACCTTCTGCCACAGCCTCCGGAGCGACCTCATCTCGTATCCATACAAATTCAACCTGAACTGCGCACCTTCCCCCGCTACATCAGATCGATATAGCTCTTCATCCGATTCCTCATCGAACGGAAGATTTAATATTATTTCTTTTAGCATCATCTCCAGGGTCTCTCTTTCCCCCTGGTCCAGGTTTACCTGGTAAGACTCCGAAGCCTTCTCCGGTTTACTGGTTCGGGTATTTTCTTGCATTTGCAGCATGGGCTGCCTCCTTAAAGAATTTTTTGGTTGACACTTCTTACGGAGAGTGGTTTCTTAAGGTGTGAATTTAAGAAGGCTCTCCGTTAGGATTGTCCGGGAAAAGCCTTGTCTCTTGCCGGAGATGAGGCTTTTTTTATGGGTGCTGCTTGCGTTTGTGCATCACACATGTTTGCTATTAAACAAATAAATGTATAATTGTCAATAAATTTATTTTAAAAAACCCCAAAAAAGGTATTGTATCTTACCTTTGAATGTAGAAGCTCAGGATCAACTTATGTCTATTGGTGTTAACATTAAAAAGTTTAGAAAGATGAGGAATATATCTCAGATTGAATTAGGTAAATTAATCGATACTCATATTAATAATATCGGCAGGTATGAAAGGGATGAGCAAATGCCCTCTGCTGAGATTATTAAAAAGCTGGCTGTGGTTTTTGAGGTTTCTGCCGATGCTTTGCTGTTCGATAATCAGGCGGATTTTCCCGCAGCTAAGTTTAAAGATGTAAGAGTGGTGGAGTATGTGGAGAAGATTGACGGCTTGTCCGTGAGAGATAGAGAGGTGGTTTTTACTGTGGTTGATGCCCTGGTGGTGAAGGATGAGGTGGGGCGGATATCGAAGAAGGCTGGGCAGGGGAAGTCGTAGACCGGAACCTGCTATATCTATGGAATATAAACCTGTTAAACCGGGAGCTTAGAGCTCTTATAAAGAGCCCTGGGGCGTGTTGAAGAGTAAAGGCCCTCTGTACTACTGTTGAAAAACATAGCATTGAATCCCTTCATCTTTATGACCATTATTAATACATTCATTTCTTTCATCAATATAGGTTGTATAAAAATGCTCATTATCCCTTAGAATTCTATAGAGAGGAACTCTACCAGCAATGAAACTGTTTAAACTATTTATAGATTTAGTATGGCTTACATCAGTCTTATTCAAATTGGTTATTGAATTCGTATGCCCGCTTACGGTACTATTTAACCGTTCTATTATCTCAACTTGTTCTTCATTGATTTGTCCCAATCTTTTTGTTCCTTCTTTCAGGGCTTCTATGCGTGAATATAAATCGGAAAAACTGAAGCCGCTATCTCCCGGCTCACTTCCATCATTACTCGTCAAACCTGCCTCACAACCTGAAAAAGCCAGAACACTCATCAGCACCATACCTGGAATAATTGAAAATAAATTTCTTTTCATAATCCTTCTCCTCTTGAAATTAGAACGCGGTGATTAGAATTTTAAACTCGTTGAGATTCATTATCCCTTTGAACATCAAAATAAAACTGATAATTAAAAGCAGGTGATAAAACCCGTTATTGTCCAATTGAAATGATTTAATATTCAATTTAATTGATTTGATGGACCGTACTACTCCGCCTATAATAGTGACATATTTTAACCGGCTTGTCCCGAGAATAAATTTAAGTCCGGTAACTAAAAAGAGCTTTCTGACAGGCATGGATCTCCTTTAGTAAGGAGTAACCGGGTTTCGATAAAATGGATTATGCCTCTTTATAAGACCCTTTTTAACCGAAAGTTCCTGGATTGAAAATTTTTTTCCCGTTGCCCCAAAGGTGCGGGCCGGGAAAAAAATTGTATAGTTGCCCATTTTACTGGTCAGGACAAGGGGGAGATGATACTAAGGTGACGAGATTCTCCCAGCTTTTTTGTGAATATTTATCAAGGCCATCGGGCCGACCAAAGAGTACAATATCCGGAAAATCGGTTGATACCCA
>JAAENB010001041.1 GCA_024224995.1 bacterium
CATCGGAAGCACTAAAATAATACTGCGTATTTACAGACCATACATACTTCGTAACCTCCTCCGTAGCATCCTGCCACACCTCCTTCCCATCAACAATCTTCTTCCCAATTATCAAAAGCGTATGCTCCCCAACCCCAAGCCCTGACGCGGAAACGGGAACCTCAACAGAAATCTCCGGAGACCAATCAGCAATATCAAGCTTATACTTATAAGCAACAATCCCCTCACCTGAAACAGCAGCATTCAAATAATCAGTATCACTCAGAAGAGGAGGAACCCCGGAAATAACAGCCAGGGGAGCGCCGTTATCAACAATAATATCTATGCTAACAGTATTGGTATTATCCCATAGATCCGTAGCCCTGGCTGTAATAGTATGGAGCCCATTGCTTAAGGTGCTTGTATCGACATAATCAATCCAATCCAATTCCAATGAATTCGAAGAAAATCCCTGCTTGTTCGATTCCGTGTAGGAGCCGCCATCAATACTAATTTCAACCTTAATAATTTTTAAATCATCCGCGGCCTTGCCCTGAATAACAATTGTACCTGAACCGTAAATATTTCCATTGTCCGGGCTGGTGATGGATACCACAGGAGGGGTCGAATCCGGTCTAATAGATTCCGATACTGCGTTCCCCCCAAGACCGCAGCCGCAAAATATAGTTAAAAGCATAATCGCGAATAAAAAAATAATGATATGTTTTTTCATAAGAGTGCCCTCCAAAAGGCTATAATTTAATTTTTATTCCTAAACCAATATTAACAAAGTCGAGTCTTTTTTGCTCAAAAACAAAAGCATAATAAGCATCGAAAATAATAGTTGTCGATTCAGAGATAGAGAAACCAGCTTCAATACCGGTTTTAACAGCTTTTTCCAGGCTGTTTTTTTGTGAATTTTCCGGAAGATTAAACCCTTTTCCGGTCCCGTGATTTACGATAATTAAATCGGCACCGCCTCCGGCAAAGGGAGTTATAGAGAACAGGTTAAGAAAGTGTATTCTGTAACCCATAACCAGGAAAAGGGGAACATGAGCAATTGTATCGCCTGAGTTTTCCAGGTATGTAAACCTGAAATAACCGGTTTCCATGGCCAGGGTAAAATAGTTAATAAAAAGATTGTTTATACCAAACCGAAAGGAAATCCCGGGCCCGGGGTTAACAAGCCCGGCGAAATCATTAACAGGGTGCAGGCAGCAAAGCCGCATGTCCAGGTATAAACTGCTGTCGAGTTTTCTGTACTCAAACATGGATTTACTCATTTCAATTATTTCCGGTTCCGCGTCTTCAAACAAGTAAAAATCTATGGTTTTTGTATACAGGGTTTGCCTTGTTTTGACGTGTTTTAAACGGAGCGTAAGCCTGTATTCCCCATCTTTACTTTTGTCCATGATCATAGATAAAAATAAATCACTGAGCGCGTCTTCCGCGATTTCCAGTGCGCCGGCTTCATCCTGCTTTTTAATCCCCATTTTCCCGGCAACAGCTTTGTAGTCGTCAACAATAATCTGTTCAAGTTTTTTGTTAAGATTAATACTTTCTTCCAGCAAGTCTTTGATAATAAATCTTTCTCCTTCCAGGTTTTTTCTAACATCTTTTTGAGTCGCGTCAAAAAGATAA
>JAAENB010001042.1 GCA_024224995.1 bacterium
CAGAGGTCCATTTTGGCATTAATATCGCCCTGGATAATAACCAGTACGAACAATTCATGGATGATGCCACAAATACATCGGATTTTTTAAATAAAGGATTTAACGTATCAACGAAATTGGGAGCAGGTTATGCATTCTAACAGGAGCAGGCACATGAAAAAAAACCTGGTTTTTATTGTAATGGCGGGTTTAATCGCGGGGTGTACCTCAACAAAGGTATTTTACAGCAAGGCACCTATTAAGGAAAAGGGGGTAATCGCCATTATGCCCTTTGATGACTATAAAGAGAAGAATAATTCCGGGCAGATCGTAAGCAGCCTGTTTTTTGTCCGGTTTATGCAGAATGATTACCAGGTATTAAAGCCCGAGAGTATCCGCCGGGTTTTGGAAGAGAGTAAAAGGACATCTTCTACTATGGGAATGGCGGAAGTCAGGGAGCTGGGAACCCGGTTAAAAGCCGATTATGTCCTGACGGGGTCCATTAATGATTATAACAGTTTTGCCAGCAACCGGAAGATGCTTTTAATGTTTGAATGGCTGCAAATAACCTATTCCGTTGGTGTTACAGCGCATCTCATTGACGTAAATACCGGGGATGTCGTCTGGGTAGGCTCAGCCTGTGACCAGTCCTATTCCTATTTACAGGCCGGGGAAGAAGTCGTCAATACCCTGTATTCAACGATGCAGGGTGATTGAACCCCGGCTTCAAACTTTTTTTACGCCGCGTACATATCAACGGAGATTACTTCAGAGAGGGGTATTCTTTTTTCGTTATTCCATTTGTCAAGAGTCACAATGACATCATTAATGAGGGACCTGTTTTTATACAATTCAACCTCTTCACCGTCTTCCAGGACTACAATAATATCCAGGCCTTTAACCTCAAGATATTTTTCCAATAGTTCTTTAAAGCTTTTTTTTCTTTTTTTTGCCTGTGTCATAATGATCTGTCTCCCTTTTATGTCTCATCGTTTTGTTTATTTATATCCGGTTAGTCTTACTGATGCTTACACAGAATGTATCGGATGTTAGGCGGAGAGGGATTAATAATTTTTTTAGAAAATGCTAAAAAACTTTTAAAGCATCGGTTAAAGTATTAATTAATGCTTAAATTTATTTAAATAGTGCCTAATGCAGCCGTATTAATCTTCAAACCCCATTCTCCAGAGTGCCGTACCTGCCAGGTTTTGTTTCCGGGCAAGGTTCGTGAGCCTGCGCCGTGTTGTTTTGTCGGAGAAGTATACGGTGTGTCTGCCTTTTGAGTCCTTATATGAAACAAACACGCAGCCCGAAGGGTGCCGGGAAGAGCCGTATTTCCGAACCAGCTTCATTCCGGCCCTGGCTGAAAGGGCTCTTGTTCTGCCTTTTTCCCGCCAGTGGTATCCGTATGCGGGAATACCAAGCCAGACCTGCCCGGGCTTGAAATGGCGCAGCATTTCGCTGATATTTTTTCGCGACCATTCCACCCCGGTTACAGGCCCCGGACCGGAGCGGTGGCTGTGATAGTCGTAGCACATGAGAACAACCTGATCCAGGTGGGGAGCAAGCAATCCCGGATCATGAAACCCGCATAACCGGGCGGGAAACTCTACCGGGGGGAACAGGGCCATGGAAAGGGTGCTCCCTTTCAGAGCGGGGCGAAGCTCCTTAAGGAACTGCGCAAGCCGGGGAGCGTATGCCGGAGGCAGGTACTCGAAATCAAGGTGGACTCCGGTGAAATTATGTTTTTTAACCAGGCGCAGTATACTGCTGATTGCCTTTTTTCTAAGCCCGGGAGACCGGAGAATTTTTCGGCCCACTGCAACAGAGCTAAAACCAATGAGAGGGTAGAGGGGAACTCCATATTTTTTGGTTTTTTTCCGGACGCGGGAATAAAGCCTGCCCTTTGAATGCTTGATTTTTCCTTTTGAGGTCAGTTTAAATCCCGTAATGCAGGCAGCATCAAGTTTGGGGAGAGTGGAATCGAGATTTCGGGAGCTTAAGCGTGATGAGTGAAGAATATAAGCCCATGTTTTTACTGCGGGAGCTTCCGCAGTGCCCCCGGGCAGGGAGACCACCAGGATAAAAAGAAGAATAAGTCTGATAAATTTCATAACAGAACCCCCCATTACAACCTGGTTGGTATATTGAAGCGGCTTGCATAAAAATCAAGTATATTTTACAAAACATTATTCGGTAAGAGGATAACTGAATTGTTCAGGTAAAACTAATTAGTTGACAGGAATCTTATTCTTATTTAGCAAGTATCCCAGGGTAAAAAGCTTTGAACTTTGTTAAGAGCAGCGGACCCCGTGGTCGCGTCTTAATATAAGGTATATCGAGCCGGAATGCAACCTATGCCGGGAGCAATACCTCTGCGGAACGTTCGGAACTCCCTCCGCTCAAACAGCCTCACATTCCGCAGAGGCATCGCTCCCGGCATAGGTTACATTCCGAATTACGTTTTCCGGTATATTAAGACAGGACCGACTCCGTGTAGTGGGGAAAAAATACGTCAGAAACTAAATAGCATTGCGAGCTGCATCTGGCTTTGAAGTAGTATGGGCTCTTTGGGTTGTGAGGACTGTTTGAGCGGAGCGAGTTCCGCAGCAATCCAAAGAGCCCATACTACTTCAAGGCCCGCGCACAAGCAAAATCAAGTTTCTTGAGAGAGAGGAGAACATTGATGCAAGCTGAAGAGAGGGTAGAGTTTCGGAGAAAACGGAGCTTGAATGATGTTATTGGCGATACCTTTACCTTTGTAAAACATACAGCCGGGCCCCTGGGCAAAAGTATCCTGTACGCGGCAGGACCGCCGGCTATTCTGTTCGCGGCCCTGCTTTCTTATTTTAACCTGGCAGTGCTTGAACAAATGGAAACGTCCATAGGGGGGAGTTCCCCGCAGGAGATGGGCATCCTGATCTCGGGACAGGGAACAGCCGCTATATTGTATATGGCGGTGCTGTTTGCCGCGACCTTTATACTAACAACTGTTATGAATTTGATAGTTTTTGAAGCTGTTATTATCTATGAAAAAAATGAAGAAGAGGTCACGGTCCCGGCCATATTCGCGGGAATTCGAAAAGATTTCCTCATGGTTTTTTTTACCAACCTGGGAATGTTTGTTATTATTTTCCTGGCAGCAATGGTAATAACTTTTGTGGGGGCAATGACCCTGATCCTCATCCCCATCGCCGTTCTCGTGATTCTCATCGGAGGAATATATCTCTGGGTACCGCTGCATTTTGTGGTCATGATCCGCGTAGAGGAGCGGGTAGGGTTCCGGAGTTCCATAAGCAGAAGCATCAGGCTTCTCTCCGGGTACTGGTGGAATAGCTTTGGACTTTTCCTGGTATTGTATATTGTTGTATGGGCAGTTGTCGGCTCCCTGGGATTGATCCCGGGGGGAGTGGGGCTTTTTATGGGAGGCAGTATGGGCTTTTTAAAAGGAGTAACGATTTTTTCAAACGTAATGACAGTAGTATTTTCCATATTTTATTTTATCCCCATGATCGCAACTGCTTTTCAGTATTATACTATTGTTGAAGAGAGGGAAGGGACAGGCTTGCTTCGAAGACTTGATACAATAACGGATGAAGGAAAGAGAGGATATGGTGAAGCGGGAGCGGAATAAACGCGTTTATATTATACCGGTCCTGGTTTTCCTGTTTCTTTTTCCACTGTACGGGACACCTCCAGAAAACAGGGCTCCGGCACGGGTGAGAATGCCTGCGGAAAAAGATCTTGAAACATACCGTTCCAGGCCGGAATTCCGCTACGACGATAAGGAAAAACCGCCGAACACCATACTGGAAGAGCTCTGGTTCCGGTTCAAAAAGAAAATTGAGAAGTTGTTCCGCGGCGGAGAGGAGTCCGGAGTATGGAATATCATAAAATACTGCATAATGGGAGCGGTAATAATCCTGGTAATTTTTATCCTCATCAAGTCCGATTTTAAGTGGTTTATGTTCCGGAAAAAGAAGATACTTGAGCCGGAGTCGGCGGAATACCGTGAGATCTATGAAGATATTAGAAAAATTGATTTTGATACATTGATAGAGGAGCAGGCGCAAAATGAAGATTACCGCAAAGCAGTACGCCTGTGTTACAACCGGTCATTACAGGAACTCCTGGAAAAGGAGCTTATTGCCTGGGAGCGGGACAAAACCAACACCGACTATTTACGGGAAATGAAAGATTCGAAAGATCCGGAATTAACAAATGATTTCAGGGAAATAACCCGGATATTTGAATACTCCTGGTACGGTTTTTTTTCTATCGACCTTATTCTTTTCTCAAAGATCAAAAAGCAGTTCGATAATTTCAGCCGCAGGGTTTCTTCCCTATGAGTAGAAAATTTAAAATAATAATAATCCTCTCTTTCGCGGTAAGTATCCTGGCAGCGGTAGACCTGTTACGGCCCTCACCAATAGACTGGTCCCACAGCTTTTCCAAAAAGGATACCATTCGCTACGGTAATTATATCTTATTCGACCTGCTGCCGGTTCTTTTTCCCAATAAAAATATAACAGCGCAGTATGATTCTCCGTACGACAGTTTCAGCGGGAAAAAAATTTTCCAAAAGAATTTGATTATTATTAATAAAACCTTCCGCCCCGGGGACCGGGAGACCAGTGAGCTGTTTGGGTTTGTATACGCCGGGAATGAGCTCTTTATTGCGGCCCATGAAATAGGGGGCGGCTTTGCCCATAACCTGGGGATTGAAATATCAATTGCCCCTCCGCGGCGAACGGCCGGTTATTATGTTAGTTCGTATAATAAAGAGGGGGCGGTAGTCCTTGGCTCTGATGAAAATGGGAACGCCAACTTTATAAAAATTTCATATGGAAAAGGGCATGTGTATGTAAACACGGTATTGCTTGCCTTTACCAATTATAACCTGCTTCGGGAAAAAAATTATGAATATGTATTTAAATCTCTTTCATATTTACCGGAACAGGATACACTCTGGGATGAGTTTTACAAACCGGGAAGAGCGGCGGCCGCAACTCCTTTGCGGTATATCTTAAGCAAAAAAGGATTACAGTGGTCGCATTATACTCTTTTATGCGGACTGGTTCTTTTTGTAGTCTTTGGAGGAAGAAGGAGACAGCGGGTAATTCCTATCATAGAGCCTTTGAAAAATACCACCCTTGAGTTTATTGAAACCGTAGGACGGCTTTATTTCCGGCGAGGTGACCACAAAAATATCGCGGAAAAAAAGATTGTATATTTTTTAGATCATATTCATTCTCGATATTATATAGACGCCCTTCATGTAGACAGTGATCTATACGCGAACCTTGCGGCAAAATCGGGAATGTCCGAAAGTGATATGGAACAGTTGTTTGAATATATAACAACCATCAGGAATAGCCCGGCAGTGTCGTCGAAGCAGTTATTCGAATTAAATAAACGCATTGAAAATTTTTGGGCGCAACAAATACACGGAGCAGGACAATAGCATGAAAGAAGAAGTAATTTTTAAAGAACGGACCAACCTGGACGAGATCCGGGATGCCATAGAAAAAATAACCGGGGAACTCCGAAAGGTTATTGTGGGACAGCAGGAGATGATAGAGCTGGTTACCGCAGCAATCCTTGCACGGGGGCATATTATGCTGGAAGGGGTGCCGGGAATCGCGAAAACATTAACAGCAAAGCTGGTCGCAAAAACCATGAAAATAGGTTTTTCTCGCATACAGTTCACCCCGGATTTAATGCCGTCGGATATTATAGGAACAACGGTTTATAATGCCAAAACATCGGAATTTGAGTTTAACAAGGGCCCCATTTTTTCCAACCTGATCCTGATTGATGAAATAAACAGGGCACCGGCAAAGACCCAGGCAGCCCTGCTTGAAGTAATGGAAGAGCGCCAGGTAACCGTAGACGGAACCACCTACCGGATGGATGAGCCTTTTATGGTTATCGCCACTCAGAATCCCATTGAATACGAAGGAACATACCGGCTGCCCGAGGCAGAGCTGGACCGGTTTATGCTCAAAATAGAGATTGATTATCCCGGTTTTGAGGATGAAGTGGAAATTCTCTCCCAATGGAATAAAAGGACCGATACGGAGCCTGGAAAAGAAGTGCGGCCCGTAATTGGAGCACAGGAGATAGCGCAGTACCAGGCAACAGTCCGGAGCGTGCTGGTAAATGAGAACCTGCTCCGGTATATCGCGGAGATAGTAAACCGGACACGAAAAAACAGTTCTTTATACCTTGGAGGATCGCCCAGGGCTTCCCTGTCAATACTGGACGGAGCAAAGGCCCTGGCAGTGCTTCGGGGAAGAGATTTTGTAATACCTGAAGATATACAGGTAACCGCGTACCCGGCTCTGCGCCACCGGATACTGCTTACTCCGGAAAAGGAAATGGAAGGTACGGGAGTGGAAGATATTATTAAAGAAATAATTGAACGGATAGAGGTTCCCCGGTAACGTGAACAGGAGTTTGAAAAATATCACCGGTATACTGGCAGCATCGGTAAAAAGTTTTTATCTTTCGCCCCGCTTTTTTTTACTAATAGGGATCCAGGTTATCCTGTTTATGCTGGGGTATTTCTTTTTAGTGATCCTGGTAATCGCGAAATACCTGTTTTTCTCGATAATTCTTTTTAGCCTTGCGGACATGGTGCTGCTTTACCGGCGGAGTACGGGAATAGAAGCCCGGCGAAAAGTGCCGGAAAAGTTGTCTAATGGAGATATGAACAGTATCACCATAGAGGCAGCCAACCGGTATGGGTTCCCGGTGAGGCTGAAAATAATAGATGAGCTGCCGTTCCGGTTCCAGGAAAGAGGTTTTTCATTAAGCGCGGGAGTTCCGGCAGGAACCCAAACGGTTCTCCGGTATACTGTGCGGCCCGTAGAACGGGGCGAATACCGCTTTGGAGCGCTCAATGTATTCACGGAGTCCCCTCTTGGTCTTGTTATACGCCGTTACCGGTTTGGCCGGGATGAAATGGTGCCGGTATATCCGTCCATAGAGCAAATGAAAAAATACGATATTTTCGCGATCTCAAACCGGCTTTCGGAAGTAGGCATTAAAAAGATGCGGCGGGCGGAAACAGCAATTGAGTTTGACCGGATCAGGGAATATGTATCGGGGGATGATTACCGGAAAATAAACTGGAAAGCATCGGCACGAAAAACCAGGCTCATGGTTAACCAGTACCGGGATGAACGGTCGCAGCATATATATAGTATTATTGATATGGGCAGGGGAATGAAGATGCCCTTTAATGGAATGACCCTGCTGGATTACGCGGTAAATACGGCCCTGGTAATTTCGAACATAGCGATTCGGCGGGAGGACAAAGCCGGACTTATTACTTTTTCCAATACAATAGAAACGGTCCTTGGGGCAGACAAAAAATATTCTCATATTTTTAAGATCCTGGAGGCTTTGTATAACAGCACAACAGGTTTTTTGGAACCGGATTATGAGCAAGTTTACAGCCTCATCTCGAGAAAAGTAACCCGAAGAAGCCTTATTATACTGTATACCAATTTTGAGACACTGGAATCGCTGAGGAGAAATATACCGTATCTCACTATGATATCGCGCAGGCATGTCCTGGTAATAATATTTTTTGAAAATACCGAACTCCGGGAGTATATAAATAAGCCGGCGCAGACCATAGAGAAGATATACACAAAAACAATCGCAGAGAAGTTTGAATTTGAGAAAAGGCAGATTGTAAAAGAACTGGATAGGTATGGAATTCATTCCATACTCACCTCACCGGAAAATTTGACCGTCAAAACAATAAATAAATATCTTGAATTAAAAGCCAGGGGAGCAATATAATTGTATATCGTAAAAATTAAAACAACACAGAATGTCGACATTGAGTATGAGATCGCCGGTATTGGAGACCGGATCCTTGCGGGATTGATTGATTATGGTGTATTGGGAATTCTTTTTTTAGTATGCGGCAGTATCGCAGCGCTCTTGAAGCTGGAATGGGAAGTCTTTAAAACGGTCCTGCTTCTGTACCTGCTCTTTTGTTCTTTATATGACCTGCTTTGCGAGGTCTTATTGGGGGGGCAAAGTATTGGGAAAAAGATACTGCGAATAAAGGTCGTTAAACTCGACGGTTCCCGGACCGGGATTGGCAGTTACCTGCTCCGGTCCTCGCTCCGCTTTATCGATATCACCCTGTTTTCTTCAGCAGTTGCAATTATAACAATATTAAAGAACGGCAAAGGACAGCGGCTTGGAGATATAGCAGCAGGAACAACGGTCGTAAAAATCAAGCCCCGTGTCTCATTGGATGACACCATCCTGGTACAGCTCGCCGAAGACTACGAGCCCCGGTTCCCTGAAGCAAAAGAACTCAATGACGAGGTCTCGAATCTAATCAAAGAAGCGCTTCTTTTCGCGGACCGCAACAAAGATACGGCCCAGGCAGAAAATATGCTCCTGAAAGCCAAACAGCGGCTGGAACAGCGCATGGAAATAAATACCCAAATGGATCCCGGACCTTTTTTGGAAACGGTCTTAAATGACTATAATTATTATAGCGGCAAAGTAGAATAAGCCCCAGCGTCATATATAAGGTATATCAACCCGGAATGTAAATTATGCCTGCCAGGAGCAATACCTCTGCAGAACGTTCGGAACTCGCTCCGCTCAAACAGCCTCACAATCTGCCGAGGCATCCCTCCTGGCAGGCATAATTTACATTCCGAATGACGTTTTTCTGTATATTAAGACACGACCGACCCTGTGTAGCGGGGAAAAAATACGTCAGAAACAAAATAGTATTACGAGCTGCATCTGGCCTTGAAGTAGTATGGGCTCTTTGGGTTGTGAGGACTGTTTGAGCGGAGCGAGTTCCGCAGCAATCCAAAGAGCCCATACTACTTCAAGGCCCGCGCACAAGCAAAATTTAGAGGAGTAAAGAGCATTATGATGTCTGCAGCAGAGCTGTACGAAATAGAGCCTTTTGAGATTTGTTCAATTAGGCCGCCAACGGAAAACTACAGTTTAACCTTCCGGCTAACGCGGAATTGTTACTGGAACAAGTGTAAATTTTGTCCGGTTTATAAAATTGGCGCGAGGTTTTCAAAGCGGACCCTTGAAGACGTGCTCCGGGATATAGAAAAGGCAAAACAGATCGATGATATGTTATTCGAGCAGGGCATCGGCAATCCCGTAAGTTCCGACGCTGATTTTTACCGCGTACCGGAACTCATTGATAAAATAAAACAGGCAAAATGGGAAGCCGGTATTGTGGATGCCGAACATGAGGAGGAAACACGGGACATCCCGGCTAATCTCGACCCCCGGATGCAGTGGTTTCTTTCCTGGTTTAAAGACAAACCGGTATTGGAAGACAGTATTAACCATATTATTTCCTGGCGTATTGGCGGCGCGAAAACCTGTTTTTTAGGTGATGCCGATTCGTTAATCCTGAAACCCGCGTTCCTGGACACGGTTATGAAAAAAATAAAAATAAATTTTCCTTCGATTGAACGCTTTACTGTTTACGGCCGAACACGGTCCGCGGCTCAGCTCCGGTCCGTAAAAGAATTAAAGGCGTATAGAAAGTCCGGACTCGATAGAATACATTTTGGAATGGAAAGCGGCAGTGACCGGGTTTTATCGTTAGTAGAAAAAGGAGTTACCGCAGCGCAGCATGTAGAAGCCGGCACGAAGGTCCGGGAAGCGGGAATATCCTGTTCGGTCTATGTAATGCCCGGACTTGGGGGGGCGGAACTTTCTGGAGAGAACGCCGAAGAAACGGCCAGGGTTCTTACGCAGGCAGCACCTGACTATATACGGCTGCGGTCCCTTGAAATATTTCCCGGAACCCCGCTGGAAGAAGCAATACAACGCGGTACGTTTACCGAAGCAACGGAAGAGCAGGTTGTCCGGGAGATCCGTACCCTGGTAGAGAGCATTGAAACAGAGACGGAGATTGCAAGCGACAGCGCCTCCAATCTCCTGCAGGTATACGGCAGGCTCCCGCACGACAGAGACGCTATGCTTGAGGTCATTGACGGCTATCTTTCTCTGGAGCCCCGGGGCAAGCTGGAATACAGCTTACAAGCACGCTTGAGCTCATTTATGGGCCAGTACGGAACCGTAACCGAAGATATTCTTAAAGCCCTGGGTCCATATATTAAAGACGGAAGCATCGACATGGCACTGATTCCGGACAGGGAACTGGAACAGGCAACCAGGCTCATCCGGGGAAAGCTAATGCCGTAAACAGGTGCAGGGCGCAAGGGACAAGTGTACTCTTCTAAATTTTTGACCGATTACCGATCACCCGGCCCCCACGGCCACCGATCACCTTACTTACCTTACCATTTCTTGAAAAGACTGAATGCTAAATTCCCGGCGGTTTCTTTGGTGGTTACCAGGTATGACTGGCCGTACTTGATTAAGAGTTCGAAGTGATCAAGGAGCAGGAAGCGGACCGTGGGACCGCCGACAAAACCGAAATGGGTGCCGGATATGTCATAGCCCGAGCCTTTGAAAAGGGTCATATTAAAAAAGAGACCGGTGTAAATAAAGTCTTTATACAGGGAGATCCGGTATTCATTTCCCTGGAAGAGTTTATGTTTGGTGTAATACGTACTAAATCCCGATGACTCTTCATGGTGATAGGGCGGAACACTCCATTTGAAATTGTACCCTATTTCAAAAGAATAGATGCTTTTGTTTTTGAATTGTGTGTCCAGCTTTCCTTTTAGAATAAGCTCGTTAAAGGAGTTTGCGTGATGGAAATAATGGTTATAGGTAAGGGAAATATTCCGGTCCATTATATTTCCAATCCGAATGGGAATGGCTTCCAGTTTAATCTCAGAGGTGAAAAATACATAGATATCATTCCGGTTTGCAATATTAACCTGGTAGTCACTCTCCGGATCGTTTTCACTATCTCCGTAATAAATGTCTTCAATACCCAGACCAGCATATACTTTAACATGTTTGAAAAGTTCAAAACCCGGAAGAAAGGTAAACTGCGTAAGCAGGTAATTAAAACTGGTGAGGCCAAGGTCGGCTCGTGAGGCAGAGGAATAATAGATCAGTCCTCTTATTTCGGGAGTAAATTGCTGTTTTAGCAGCGGTATCGGGCGAAAGTGGTACTTGGAATCGAACTGGAAAAAACCGAATTGCGGATCTTCTTTATTCGTGTTTATTATTCGATAATTGATCCCGAGAGTGGTACCAGCTTCAATAAAATCATCGCGCTGGAACAGGTCGTACTGGTAATATTTTAACTGGGGAGCAAAACCGTTAAAACTGACCTTAAATCCGTAACCAAAACCTTCTTTACGCCGTTGTTTTTTATTATTTTTTCTCTGCCTTTTTTTCATGTCCGGCGGGAGTTCATCAATATAAATAATCAGGTTATACCGCTTCCCAATCTCGTCAAAAAAGGGGAGCTGGGTTTCGCCCAGTACGGGCAGGTCAACTTTCCGGTCTAATTGAAATTCGGATTTTTTATAGTTTTCAATGCGCTGAAGGCGGTAATAGACTTTTTTAAACTGATGATATTTTTTTATTTGTTTAATGCTCTTTTTTATGGTTTTAACGTTATAAACTTTTTCGTCAAGTTCGAAATCCCGTTTTAACATAAGTACTTTTACGGCGTTCTGGTCGTGAAAAATAATCTTTCCCAATCTTCCTTCATCAACAAAGATTGAAAGTTCTTTCCGTTTATTTTTTAAGATATATATTTTTACCAGGGTAAAACCCCGGCGCTTGTAAAAGCGCCGGATTTTTTTAATAACCCGCCGGGTAGAGCCCCGCCGCCGCATGTCTTTTTTGAGGCCCAATTTTTTTTCCAGGTCCTCTTCTTCATAGACCTGGAGCCCTGAAATTTTAAGAGCGCGTGTTTTGGAAAACGCGCTTAGAGAGATGAAGACAAGCGAGGAAACAACCAGAAGAGTCAGGGCTGTTTTGCTAAGAGTACTCAGGGATATCTTCTTCATTGGCGCTCTCTAAATTCTTTTTCCAGAACTTCTCTTACCCGGTCTACATCCGGTTCCAGTTCAATTGGGCGGTTGGGGTATTTTTCCTGTACACCCGCAAGGCTGTTTTCATGATAGCCAACCTTGAATTCCGAGAATTTGAGACCATGAGCAGTTGAAATAACAATGGTGCGGTCTCCCGGAGAAATAACCTGTTTATCACGGAGTTTCATGAGAACAGCAAGGGCAACCCCGGTATGGGGGCATGAAAAGAGCCCGGTTCTGTCGGCTAAGGCAGCCGCGTTAGCCAGTTCTTCTTCACTTGCCTGTTCCACAATACCGTCGAATTCCTGTAATACTTTAATTGCTTTTTGAACCGACACCGGGTCTCCAATCTGGATGGCGGAGGCCAGTGTTTTTTGCGGGGTCATTGATTCGAAATTTTCAAACCCGTTTAAATAGGAACGGTAGAGGGGATTCGCGTTCTCTGCCTGGGCAAGAACAATGCGGGGCTTTTTGCTAATAAGTCCCAGTTCCAGCATCATTTTAAATCCATTACCCAGGGCGGAAACATTGCCAAGATTCCCGCCGGGAATAATAATAACATCGGGAACTTCCCAGTTGAATTGCTGGACCAGTTCTATTGAGATAGTTTTCTGGCCTTCAATCCTGAGAGAGTTCATGGAATTTGCCAGGTATATGGTATCGTCTTTTGTTATTTCCTGAACTACTTTCATGCAGCCGTCGAAGTCGGTATCCAGGGAAAGAACAATGGCTCCGTTCGACATCGGCTGAACAAGCTGCGCTGTTGAGATTTTATTACGGGGAAGAAATACAATCGACGGAATTCCGGCATACGCCGCGTACGCGGACAGGGCAGCTGAGGTGTCCCCGGTAGAGGCACAGGCAACAGCTTTGATGTTTTTACCCCGATGGATCATTTCGTTTACCATGGAAACAAGGACAGTCATGCCCAGGTCTTTAAAAGAACCGGTATGGCTGTTGCCGCACATCTTGATCCAGAGATCATTCATGCCCAGCATGTCACCAAAGCGTTTCGCCCAGAAAAGGTTGGTATTTCCTTCGAACATGGAGACAATATTTTCATTATCAATTTCCGGGATAACCCATTCCTTTTTACCCCAGATCCCGCTCCCGTAGGGCCAGCTGGTAGTTCCGGACCTGCCGGAAAAGAGCTCTTTCCATTCTTCCGGTTTTTTGTCTCTCAGGCGGTCTATATCGTGATAGACTTCCAGAAGGTTTCCGCATTTTTTACACCGGTAAATGATCTCGTCCAGCGGGTATATTTCATCACAGCCGGCAATACACCGGAAAACTGCTTTATATTCTTCACTCATTGTCTTCTCCTGAATCTAAAGAATCTTCAATTCGAATAAGAATAACTTCTCCGTTTACAAAATTGAATCCTTCAATGTCCGTAACTGCCTGAAGCATATCATTTTCACGGGCATTATGGGTCATTATGGTAATGGGGACAAAATCGCTGTCATATTCCTTCTGAATTACTGAAGCGATTGAAATATTGTATTGGTCAAGAGCTCCGGAAATTTTTGAGAGTATTCCGGACCGGTCTTCGGTTAAAATTTTCATATAATACCGGGAAACTCGTTCCTCCGGTGAAATAAGCCTGGCATCTTCCGAGCAGTATTCTGCCGAGAATTCTTTTCCCTCTGTCCGGGCAATTTGTATGATATCACTCATAACAGCGGATGCAGTTGGATCGCTTCCTGCTCCTTTTCCGTTAAGGACAACAGGACCGGTCATGTCACCATTGAACATAACAGCGTTGAATTCATTGCGGACTGAGGCAAGAGGAGTCTTTTCCGGGATCATTGCCGGGTGGACCCGGATATCCAGTTTGTCGTTTACGAGCCTGGCTATACCAAGAAGTTTGATCCGGTAGCCCATATCACGGGCGTATGAGATATCGTTCTGGGTTATTTTGGTTATCCCTTCAATGGGGATTGATGAAAAATCTACTTTTTTGTTATAGGCAAGCATTGCCAGGAGCGCTATTTTATGACCGGCGTCAAAGCCTTCTATGTCAAAAGTGGGATCTGCTTCTGCAAAACCCTTTTCCTGGGCGTCTTTTAAGACCGCGTCAAAGGAAAGCCCTTCGTCTTCCATTTTAGTAAGAATATAGTTTGTAGTACCATTGAGAATTCCCGTAACCGATTTCATCCGGTTCGAAACCAGGCCGGTTTTCAGGGCCAGGATACAGGGGATCCCGCCCGCAACAGCAGCTTCGAATCCAAGTACCAGGTTTTTTTCGGCAGCTGTTTTAAACAGTTCTGTTCCTTCTTCTGCAAGAAGTTTTTTATTTGCCGTAACAACGCTTTTTCCTTCCTTCATGGCAGTGAGGAGAATTGATTTCGCCGGTTCAATTCCGCCAATGAGTTCAACAACGACGTCGACATTTTTATCCGTAGCAACCTCTTCCCAGTTGCCGGTAACCGCAATATCTTTAACAGACCCGGAAACCCGGTCCACATCAAGATCGCAGATTTTGGTGATAGCGAAATTATATCCTGTTCGTTCTTTGATGATGGAAGCGTTTTGTTGTAAAAGGGTATAAACCCCGCTTCCAATAGTTCCAAAGCCAACCAGTCCGATATTAATTGATTTCATATTCTTCCTCTCAAGAAACTAAAATTTGCTTGTGCGCGGGTCTGGAAGTATCCCCTCTTCTAAATGCTGCGGAACTCCCTTCGGTCAAACAGTCCTCACATTTAGAAGAGGGGATACTTTCAGGCCGGATGCAGCTCGCAATAGTATTTAGTTTCTGACGTATTTTTTTCCTGCTTCGCAGGTTCTATTCTTGACCGATCACCGGTTACCCGGCCACCGATTACCTTCCCCTTCTATACATTAAAAAAAGCAGTGATCTCACTGAGTTTGTTCGACTGATCCTGAAGCGATGAAGCTGAGGTCGCCACTTTTTCCGATGAGACCGCGATTTCCTGGATCGAAAGATTTATACTGGTAATGGCTTTTAGTATTTCCGCGCTTGTCGCTTTTTGCTGATCCGTCGCGAGAGCTATTTCCTGTGACATTTTATTAATAACCTCAATGTCAACCATTACCTGGTCACTCCCTTTTACCTGCTCTTCAGCAGAAAGAGCTATTTCTTCAACAAGCGCAGCACCCTTTTCAATGCTTTTTATCATCAGGGTAATGGCTTCAGCTGTTTTACTAATGAGAGAGGTTCCGGTTTCAACATCGGTTCTACTGGTCCTGATGACATCTTCGATCTCTTTGGTGCTCTGGGCAGTCGCGTCCGCGAGCTTTGATATTTCTTCCGATACAACAGCAAAACCCCTTCCATGATCTCCGGCCCGGGCCGCTTCAATAGCCGCGTTAAGGGAAAGAAGGTTTATCTGGTCCGAAATTTCGGTAATAATTGCTACAATGTCGACGATTTTCATTGAACTTTCGGATATTTGATCAATACTTTTGGTTGTGGTTTGCAGCATTTGTTCCGTATTTCGTGCTTCAGCAACAGTGGATTGAGTTTCCTTGCTCACATTCATTGAATTTTCACCAACAACCCTGGTGGATGATGACAGTTCTTCCATGGCCGCGCTGGTCTGGGAGGCCCGGTCTGCCTGCTGGTCTGCCGACAGAGCCACACTCTCAATGGTGGCAGTCAGCTCTTCATTGGACGAGGTTGTCTCTTCAATAAAGGCAGCCTGGTTTTGAGATTCTGTTTCGAGCTTTTTGCTGGTTTCAGCGAGACTTTCGGCATCGTTCTTAAGCTCTTTAGTCATGGATTTGATGCTCAATACGATTTGCTGCATGGTAACGATCATATGGTTAATGGCGTCTATGAGCTCATCTGTTTCACTGCGAATCGATTTTTTGTACACCTTGCAGGTTCTGCAATGATTTTGCATTTTGTCATCCAGGTCTGTTGCCGCTTTTCCACCTTCGCATAAAGTTCCTTCCATGCCCCAACAGGCAAGGTTGCGGCTGTCGTAAGCAGGGCAGTCTTCCCTGGTACAGTTTAACAGGTCCTTACATTTTACATAATGTTTCTGGAGAATAAATTCATTGATTTCGCCGTTGCTAACTTTAACGGCAACATCAATTATCCGCCTGAATGGCGACGATATCCTGGTGGCAAGAAAGGTGCTGATAAATATTAAACCTATAGTAAAAACAATAATAAGGATCAGCATGATCTTAAAGAAAGAGTTCACCGTGTGAAGTATTTCATCATAATTGGCATAGGCAACAATAATCCAGTCCCAGTCCGGGAAATAGGTGAAGTAGGCCAATTTTTTTACCGGTTTACCGCTTTTGTCTCTGAAAGAATATTTATGAGAGAGAATGTTTTTTGCCATGTCAGGGGCATGTATTCTTAACTCTTCATTTTCCGCGTTTTTGTCTAACATTTTTTGGGCGAATGCTTCGTTTGTTTTTGCGTCTTTATAATTTAGTAATGACATCCCTGTTAATGTATCGTGGATAATAACATCTCCTTGCGAATCGATAACATAAACATACCCGCTTTTACCAATGGTAATTTCACTGATTATATCAAAAAGTGCACTTTTTTTGTCGGGGATGCCAAAGTATACTGCTCCAACAACAGTACCATTATTTGATTTTATCGGTCTATAATGGGTCATTGTCCATTTCCCAACTACCGGGGCTCTGCCTATGTATGGTTTTCCCCTGGAAATATTTTTATAGACAATGGAGTCAGGAGGAATATAGGTGAGTATGGCTCTCTTATTATTTTTTTTAACATTTGTTGAAATGCGGATTAGTTTCTTGTCATAGAGCTGAAAAATTGTTGCAGTAGCATCGGGAACATTTATTTGTTTTACCACTTCATCTACAGTTTCATAGTTTTTAAACAGGACTTTATTTCCCGCCAGCATTTCCGGTAATTCAATTTGGGTTTCTTCACCTGAAGTCTGGTCTATTGCTGTAACGGTATTTTTTTTATTACCAAAATGGATATTGGTATACCGGGAGAAGATTTTATCCGCTTCAATGTATCCCTGCTTAATATGAGTAATCTGTTTGGCTTCCTGGAGGTCGTATGTAATTTTGTCCGATTTTTCGCTTTGTAGAGCACAGATTTTTTTAATACTATTCAGAGAATTTTCTATGGATTGTTTGGATTGGTCTAAAATCTCACCTTTTACATAAAAATAGGTCATGACTAATCCAATAATAAGTGGTAAAATCGATGTAAGAGACATGTATCGAAGTATGGTGCCTTTCAACCCATAGAAAAAAGTCTTTTTGGACATAACCCCTCGCTTTTTTAATAATGAGTGTCATACTAACAAATATGACATTATATTTCTATCGATTTTTTAATTTTTGTGTCAATATTCTTGACTTTGATGATTTTTAACTTATAATCAATTGTACCATATCATGGAGGTTTTTTATGCCGGTACCAACCCTGGGAGAACTGCTGCGGCAGGATAATGTGATAACCGAAGATGAACTGGAAGAGGCTCTGGATAAACAGAAGAAAAAAAGGCGTAAAGAGACTCCTATTGGTGTTATTCTCATACGGTTCGGGTATATCAGCACAGATACATTCCTCAAATATCTGACTATTCAAACGGACCTCATAATTAATAGACGTCCGGAAAAACCGATCCCTCTTCTCGGCGATCTCCTGCTTAATGATAAGGTTATTACCAGGGCCCAGCTCAATGAAGCTCTATCCAAACAATATAATGACGGCGGCCGGCCCATTGGGATACTTCTGATGCAAATGGGCATTATAGACCAGGAAACACTTATGATCTACCTTGCGAAACAAACAGAATACGCCATTGCCGAGAATAAATTATAATATAATTTATAATATAATCTCTTTTTTAATAATAAGAGGTGTATTTTCCTCTTTTGGATCTACCCGGTATAATATTTTTTCCCTGTCCGCCAGAAGGCTTCGTGCCTGAATATAAGAAATATAATCGGATTTTACGCCGCACACTTTGACAATTACCGAATCCGCTATTGCGGCTCCTCGAACGTAAATTTTTTTATCGCGTTTATATTTTTCTTCAACACTTTCTTCTTTCGCGGGTGAAAAGGTGGGGGAGAATATCACTGCTGCTCCCTGCTCCTTCATAAAGGTAAAGCTTTCATCATGAAACACATCAGCACAAATAAGAACTCCAAAGGTAATACCATAGGCAGAGAATACCCGGTAACTTTCCCCGGGAATGATCTTCCCTTCTTCAGCGAAAAACAGGTGCTTTTTACGATACGACCCCAGCAGCATGCCGTTGTCATAAACAAAAGAGGTATTATAGAGCAATTCACCTGAAAGTTCCGGCATTGTACCGCCGATAACTACGGTTTCTAATGTAATAGAAAGAGACCGGATCCGTTCCAGCTGCTTTTGCTGATTTTGAGGCGTCTGTTTATGATTCCCCAGTTGTTGATCCACAAAAAAATACTCGGGAAAGCAGACAAAATGAGGCTCAAAGTTTCTCATTTCAATAATATCCTCTTCAGGGATGTTTATTCCCAGAGGCTTCTGGTAAAGAATGATTCTGAATGTATTTTTCCCTTCCATTCCGTAAATATCGCCTTAAACGGCTTATTTGTAAAGAAAATTACAAAAAAAACGGTTTTTCCAAAAAAAGTTTGTTACTTTTTCCTCTAAAATGATGCTCTATTAATAAGGGGGGAGGGGAAAGTTATCGGTGGCCCTTTGGGCCGGGTGATCGGTGATCGGTTAAGAATTAAGCGGTTCCGGCGGCAGAAAACTTCGAACCTCGAACCTCGAATTTTGAACTATTTTTTTTAAGGAGGACACAGTGGAAGGAGAAGGGAATCTG
>JAAENB010001043.1 GCA_024224995.1 bacterium
AAATGACCGTACGACAGCGTTGAGCAGTTTGCAGGGCACTATTGAAAATGACCGTACGACAGCGTTGAGCAGTTTGCAGGGCACTATTGAAAATGACCGTACGACAGCGTTGAGCAGTTTGCAGGGCACTATTGAAAATGACCGGGCAACAGCGCTGAATACGGCATCAAATAATTTGATTGATAACGAAATAAAAAGAGCCGCGCCTCCCGGAACAATCGCCCCTTTTGCCGGAACCAATATTCCCGATGGATGGCTTCTCTGTGACGGAGGGGCGTATGGAAGAACTGCATACAGTGAACTGTTTCAGGCTATTGGAACAGCCTGGGGAACTCCTGACGGTTCCAGCTTTAATGTACCCGATTTAAGAGGAATATTTTTGAGAGGAGTAGACCGGGGAACCGGTAAAGATCCCGATGCAAGTGCAAGAGGCGCGATAAACTCAGGTGGGAATGCAGGGAATAATGTCGGTTCATACCAGGTCGATGAGTTTGAAAACCATTTCCATTATATGGAACTATATTGGGGTGGATGGGGTGACGCACCTAATTTCAATCACTGGGTCCACCCGGGAGACTATACAAGAGGGGCCGGCGGACGGAATAGTAATTCAGCAGGAGGGAGTACGGAAACCCGGCCGAAGAATGCCTATGTTAATTACATAATCAAGTATTAGACTGCTCCAGTTGAGAAACTATGTGTTGTGTAGGGGATCTCCCCTACACAACACATAACACACAACGATAAATATTAAAAAAATTTATTTTTGCCTATTGACAAGTTTTTACCCCTTTCTAAACTATGTCCAAACAAAGAGTTCAACAAAATTGTTTCGCCCCCCCTTAATAATACTCTTTGCGAATTATCCATATACAACTGATTAATTTAACACTGCCAAATAATCATAAGCTGAGTGATTGGCTTGTGCTTGTTATATATTAAATAAAAACAGGAGAAAATTTATGAAAAAATTAATTAATTTAAAAATGAGAGCTTTTTTTCTTATTGCTGTTCTCGCGGTAACGGGGTGTGAAGCCGGGTTAACCAGTAATGATAGTTCCGGAAGCGGAGACGGAGAGTTTAGTTTTTCCGATATGTATTCAAATATGACAGCTATGAAAGAAGAGATACAGCAATTAAAAACGACCATTAGTGAATTGCAGGGAGCCAGTGAAAGCGGCATACAGGATCTGAGAGATAAAGTTTCGCCTCCGGGAACAATAAATCCTTTTGCCGGAGATACTGTTCCGGAGGGATGGCTTCTCTGTGATGGGCAGGCGTATGGAAGAACTGAACACAGCGAGCTATTCCAGGCCATAGGAACAGCCTGGGGAACACCCGACGGCTCACGATTTAATGTGCCCGATTTAAGAGGAGTTTTCTTGCGAGGAGTAGACCGGGGAACCGGTAAAGATCCCGATGCCGGTTCAAGAGGTGTGATAAACCCAGGCGGGAATACAGGGAATAATGTAGGTTCCTACCAGGTTGATGAGTTTGAAAGCCATTTTCATTATATGGAACTATATTGGGGTGGATGGGATACCGCACCTAATTTTAATCACTGGCTGGCAACGGGAGGAGATAGACTAAGAGGATACGGTGGGCGGAATACCGATTCCGCAGGAGGGAGTACGGAAACCCGTCCAAAGAATGCTTATGTTAATTACATAATCAAGTATTAGGTTATGAAGACCCGTAGAGACGTTGCATGCAACGTCTCTAAAACCGCCTCCTCCCAACAACTCTTCTCTCATCCCGGGCCTGAAAGCGCGGTTACGCAACCGCGCATGCCCCTTCACCGGACCGCGCGCACCCTTTCAGCGAAGACCGCTCCATGATACAACGATATCAGGCAAATTCTAAAATCTTTTTTCTTCGTTGGTATACCCAAAATGGGCAGAAACATTCCGGGAAGTATAGAGAACTTCCTCAATGATCTTTTTGCGCTGTTTGTTGATATTCGCCGTATCCCCGGAAACCGCAAAACCAACAATCACATCACCAATATGGTTAAAAATCGGAGCGCCAATACCGGAAAGACCCGGTATATTCTCTTCATTTTCAAAGGCGACGCCTGTTTCCCGGACTTTTTCCAGTTCTTCTTCGAACTGCTGGCGGCTGGTAATGGAATTTCTGGTAACCGGATCAAAGGAATAATCTTTTAACAGCTTGTCTCTTCTCTCACTATCCATAAAGGCAAAATAGGATTTCCCAACACAGCTGGTATGACTGGGAATAATCGCGCCTTTCAAAGGAAGCGTGGAAAATTCTTTTTCCGGCTCAACCCTGAAAATAATAGATATCCTGCTGTTTATGAGGAACCCGGCATTTACCGGCTCATTAAACATAAGGCAAAGCCGTTCCATCCAGACTTTGGCAACAGTAAGAAGATCTATGTTCGCGGCATACCGCATACCGAGCTGGAACAGAAGCGGGCCCAGGCTGTACCTGGACGTTTGAGAATCTTTTTCAAGAAGATTAAGCCCAACCATGGTCTGGACAATGCCGAGAACAGTAGTTTTTGGAATAGAAAGCTTTTGAGAAAAATCAGTAAGACTTAAAGGATTTCGCTCCTTCATGAAAAGGCGCAGAATATCGGTCGCCTTTTTGATCGATTGAATATATTTAATCTTTTCTATGACACTACCCTCCAAAAATAGGATCACTAAAAAATAGTTGACTCAGCGAAAATAATTTGTGTTCTCGAATATCGTTCGACGATAATGAATAAGGGACATGTTTTGACTGTTTTACTGGTAATTATCCCACATGTTTCTAAAATAACCGTTGATCAGGGGAATTAATCTGTAACAAGCCGGGGAATTGTCAATGTATTTTTAATTTGTTTAAAAAGACCGTCCGGTCAGTTTTTAGTTGACTGATTCTCGGTATATAGTAAATTACAACAAGGTATTATACGGGGAAAGGAAGTTTAGAGTTGCAAGTTTGAAGTTTCAAGGTTAAAAACTTCAAATTTCAAGCTAAAATTTTTTTAGGAGGAGATTATGAAAAAACAGATTCTTTTGGTATTGCTTATCGTTTTAATGTCTCTATTGCCTGTTTCCGCGAAAAAGATCGGCGGGATTAATATGCCTGCCACGCTGAGTGCCGGTGGAGAGAATCTGGTTCTGAATGGGACCGGAATTCGAGAGAAATTCTTTATGGATATTTATGTTGCAGGGCTTTATTTAAAGAAAAAAGAGAATAACGCCCAAAAGATAATTAATGCCAATGAAACAATGGCAATTCGGCTTCATATTGTATCCGGCATTGTTTCCGGGGATAAAATGGCCGAAGCAACTCATGAAGGGTTTCAAAAATCAACAAAAGGAAATACCGCTCCCATCAAAAAGAAGATAACCAGGTTTGTTTCGGTATTTAAAAGCGGAATTGATAAGTATGATATATATGACCTGATCTATATTCCGGGAGAAGGGGTAAAAGTATACAAGAACAAGAAATTTAAACTGAGAACACCGGGTTTGGATCTTAAAAAAGCCCTGTTCGGGATATGGCTCTGCCGGAGAAAAGACCTGAAGGATCTGCGGAAGGGGCTTCTGGGTCTGTAGAGAGGAGAACAATGAAAGGCGATAAAAGAAAAAGACAGCTCCTGATGTGCGCGCAGGTTGTATTCGCGGCCAGAGGCTTTCATGATGCCCAGGTAGGGGATATCAGTTCCATGGCAAAGGTTGCAAAAGGAACAATCTATGAATATTTCACCAACAAAGAAGACCTTTTTTGCTCATTATTGGAGTTATATCATGCTGAATTTAAAAAACAAATGGCAAAGTCAAATATCGCCTCACCATATTTTCCGTCAATAACCGATATTGAGAACTATATCAACTTCAGACTGGGGATTATCTTTGATTTTATCTGCCGGGATCAGGATAGAGGAAAAATCCTGGTACGAACCGGTGGAGGGCTGTGCCCGCCCTTTTATTCAATTATTTGTGATATAGAGAAAGAAATTTTCGGTTTTATAGTCAATGACCTTGACATCGCCGGAAAAATTGGTTATCTTGATAAGGATGTTGATATAGAATTATTAGGAAACCTTCTTGTAGGCGCAATTTTTCGAATTAGTCATTTTTATTTTCTTGACAAAAAATATGAGTATGGTAGAAATGACGGATTTGAAGTCAACACTTTAGTTGACAAAATCAGAAAAATGATTAGGTTTCGTTCATTGCCATATGAAAGGAATCAGGTTGTTTATAGCGACAATAAAAGAGATACTATTTTTAACACAGGAGAGCGGGGAAAAAACAAAAAAACCCCTCTTCCCCTGTATAAATAACAATATACAATCGGACTTCCTTTAAGATTATTTATGATCTTGATCCCTTTGCAGAGATTTTCTCTGCAAAGGGATTCCTTTTTAATTTTTTCTTCTTTAATAAATAACTACTATCCTTAATTAAATTTTTTTCTCAGAAAAGTCTTTCTTTCCACACTAATAATAGAGAGACAAGGTGAAAGGCTTTTTAAAGAGTCTTTCCTTTTTTTATTTTTACCTTGTTCCCTGTACCTTTTACCTGTCTCGGAGGCCTTATGTACGTTGATACGACCATCAATATTAATCGCGAACTTTTGGAAGAGGTGGAAGCTGCTGCAAAGCTGCTGAAGATGTCCCGGAGCGATGTTGTTATCCTGCTCCTGAATCGTGTAATGGAGAAAAAAGAGATTTCGCTGGAAGTTTTTAAGCAGATAAAGTATCAGTTTAGAGATCTTGCTTCGAATTGGAAACGGATTCATGTGTACCCGGAAGTTGAGCGGTACGAAATGATGCTTGATATGCGTAAGATTTTTAAACGGTCCGTTTCCTTGATCATCGCTACTGCTATAAACGAGTACCTGGACCTGCTGGTAAAGGAGCTTTCCGCTACCGAAAAACCGGAAAAATCGGATAGTTATCCTTCTGATTATCTTTTTTTAGCAAGGGATTCTTGCGGAATACAGAAATTTGTCATATATTGGGGTTTTCCGGAGGAGGCTCACCTGGAACAATACTTTACGTAGGAACAGGTTCATCTCCAAAGACGAATTATCTTCAAAAAACCCATCCAAAACAGACAGGGAGGGCACTGCTATGCCCGATCCAGAGCAAAACACACTTCGAGGGATGCGATCTCTCTTATGTCTCCATAAATAATTATTTGACTAGTTAAATTTTATATACATTTTTTCGATAATTTTTGAAAAAATATTTGACGAACCGAACCTCATTTAGTAAACTCGAACCTGATTCGCCAATGGCGAACTTTTTATTGGGTGTTCGCGCAACCGTCTGGACGGTTTTGGGTACATCTGTTTCGCCGCATAATAGAAGGAGGTTTACTTTATGAAAAAAATGACGCGTCAGTTTTTGCTATTTTCTTTTTTTATATTATTAAGTTTTATGGCTGCCTCTTGCGAAGGGGTTTCCATAGGAGAAAGAATCATTTATGATGACGGCTTAAGTTCCGATGCCGATCTTACAGGACTCACTGTTTCCCAGGGGACTTTTAATTATCCCTTTAACCGTTATGACTGGGCATATTCTGTTTCAGTTGAATATACGGTTGATTCAATAAAATTAACACCAACAGCAGTTCATAAAAGATCGGAGATTAGTATAATTACCGGGGAAGACCCTGAAGGTTTCACCGTAGAAAGCGGTTCCGAGTCAAAAGCTATCAGCCTGGACGTTGGCTTTAATACAATAAGGATTAAAATAACAGCTCAGGATGATACTGCCAGGTGCTATATTGTTTTTGTCATAAGGCATACGGAAGCATACATTAATACCGAGCTTGCTTCTCTATCTATCAGCGGAATAGATCTGGATCAACCATTCGATCCTGAGACAACAGAATATTCCGCTACAACAAGCGGTTCATCCATTAGCATCTCTGCGGAAGCTGCCGGTTCAAGCGATGGGGGCTCAATCTCCTATACCATGAACGGACTCCCTATCCTCGATCCCGGTTCAATAGTTCTGCCTGCTGAAGATAACGTAATTACAATCACAGTAACGGCAGGGAATGGTTCAACGAGAGAATATACTATTACTATAACGGTTGCTGCAAGGCTTGCGGCCCTTTCAATAGAAGGAGAGGTTTTAAGCCCGGTATTTGATCCGGATTCAGCAGTAAGAGTCTATTCCGCCGAGCTCACGGCAGCTTCAATAAATGTTACGGCAGAGGCTGCCTCCGCAAGTGATGGGGCAGCGGTTGCTTTCTCAATGAACGGAATACCTATTCCCGACCCATCGGCTATTGATCTTGCCAAAGGGGCACTTAACCAGCTGGATATTCTTGTTACCGCTCCAAACGGTGCTGTAAGCGAGTCCTATACTCTGAATGTTACAAGACTTGATGATAATCCTGCTAACGCAAATCTTGCCGGTCTTTCTCTAAGCGGTTCCGGCGGTGAAGCGGTAGCCCTCTCACCCGCCTTTGATGCCGGAACAACAGGGTATACGGTGACCATGTCCTCGGCACTTAATCCTGTTAGTCTTACAACCAGTGCCGCCGGAGCGGGAGCAACAATATCGATATTACTCGACAGTTCCCCGGTTCCCGACGCGGCAGCAATGACACTGAATAGTGGGGACAATACCCTTATTGCCAGGGTTACTGCGGCAAACGGATCAACAACCAGAGACTATACAATTACGGTTACCATGAATATGGACGCCGGCCTTTCGGCCCTTGCTTTTACCGCGTCGGATCTAAGTCCCATAGCGCTCAGCCCTTCGTTTGAGCAGGGAGTCTCTGACTATACAGCTACAGTAAAGGCAGCTCTGAGTCCAATCAGTATTGCCGCAACAGCCGCGACGGGCGGAGCAACAGTAGAAATACTTCTGGACGGAACCCCTGTTGGCGATCCCTCTTCGGTTTCCCTTACGAATGAAACAAGCGTTATTACTGCCAGGGTCTCTGCCGGAGCGGTAACAAAGGATTATACGATAACTGTCACGCTGCGTTCGGGTAGTGATAATGCCTATCTTTCAAACATTGTTCTTACCATGGGAAGCGGGAATACCCAGCGTCCTTTATATAGCGATTTTAACAGTCCCGGTTCTACCGGCTTCAGCAGGGATACTCTTGAGTACGCCGCAGTAATTTATAGTTTCGATACCATAACAGTAAACGCAACAGCGGAAGACTCGAATGTTTCCGCTATAACAGTTAATGGTTCCGGTACTGTTTCCGGCGGATC
>JAAENB010001044.1 GCA_024224995.1 bacterium
AATATAAAAACTGAACAGAAAACCAGATTATGCTTGCTTAAACCAAATTTCTTTTATAAAATATATATTCTATATCTTATTTGTGACTATTGCAAGAGTAATTGTTTAAATTACTGCAAAGAACTTAGCTGACTAGTATATTTTTGGTTCCTTCTATGCCCGTGATCACAATATTAAAAATGATATTAAGCTGATACGGCAGAACAGGAAGAATCGGAAAGAATGGTCAGAAAATTTGGCTCTGATTTGATTGAAATGACCAGAGTTATTCTATATTTTATCCTCGTTTTTCCTGCTTTAAAATTTGCTCAAGCTGGTCACGTTTTTCCCAATAAGCGCTGAGAGCAGGTTCTTCTATAATACCCGATTACGTACCCATTTTACACATTTATAAGAAACACATCTATCTATTTTGATTTATTGAATATATTTACATTTTGATCTGAATATTTTTTCAGCTTACCCATATTTAAGTTATTTATTTTATTTGATTAGATTAACGCTTTCAACTTTTGCTGATTTTCATAAACCCTTGACAATAGGGCA
>JAAENB010001045.1 GCA_024224995.1 bacterium
AAAGGACGGCCTGTGGCTTTAGAAATAGAGAACGATTTAAAAATTCTATTTTATTTCACCTGGGGGGACTAGATATTATGCCTGTTCCCACACAATAGCCTGAAGAGCCAAATTTTATTGGCTCTGTAGTTTTCCAGTTTCTATTATGCAATACTGTGTTTCCATATTTGTTCGTTGCATTTATATTGATCCCTGAATCAATAAGAGTTTTCATGATCTCAATGTTGTTGCTCTCAGCCGCACAATGTAATAAGGTCTTCCCTTTATTATCACGCAAATCAATGTTATGATTTTCTTTAAAAAGCTCATGGAACTTAGCCGTATTTCCTTTCTTACAAGCATGATGAAGAGGGTATTTTATTTTCCATTTAATCTTTACAAACAAGATGGCAATAACGATAGTAAAAATTATTATCCCAATAACAATTAAAAAAAGCGCTTTATCATTCATTTATTATTCCTCTTATACACTCACTCAAGATACAAATCATCCTTCGAATGAGAAAAAAACAAATCAAGATCCCTGAAAAAAATCTCCTTCAAAGAATACGTCCCATTATGCAAACACCAATTAAAAAGATCCCCACGAAAAAACCTGAAGAGGATATCATAAGTCTCTTCCTTTGAGAAACGTGAAACAATCTCACCCTTATCAAGCCCATCGGAAATAACATCAATCATAATCTTATGAAGATAGCGATCCCTGGAGAGCAGGAAGGAGCTCCGCTTGCCGATAAAGAGACGGTAAGACATAGTGACAAAATTATGCCCCAGCTCATCCAGGATACTACAGTATTCATCGAAAATTTTATAAATACCATCGCGGGCAGAAGAAAAAGTCAGGTCTTCCAGGCGTTCCTGAAGCAGCAGATCAACCTCTCTGTAACCCTGGTTGATAATATCTTCCTTGGATTTGAAGTGATGATAAAAGGCGCCAACAGAAATATTAGCATCTTTACAGATATCCGTAACCTTAACAGTATCATAGCCGCGGTCTCTAAAAAGCTCAGAGGCAACTTCCAGTATTTTCAGCTTGGTAGCAATGGCCTGTTTTTGTCTGCTAGTCAATTTTGACATCTGGTATAATAATCCTTTATGTCCGGAATTTTAAACCATTTTTCACATCCTGCGCATCAATTGCAAGGATTTCCGGAATAATTAAGAAAACAAAACGATATTCCTGCACGCAACACCAATATTGTATATGAAAAAATATAAAAAAATCAAATTATAATATTGACAGTATTCATGCACTATCAAACTATTGGCAGAACTTGATTCGGCGAACAGTGTTATGTCAATGCTTTTCCCCCCAACCCCCAAAGGGGGCGCAAGAGTTTCATGAGACGGAGTTCTTGCGCCCCCTTTGGGGGTTGGGGGGCCAAATATAAGTAAGGAGAAAAACTATGAATCAAACCAGGAATCAAACAACGACAATAAGACCAAAAATAGCAAAGCTGGTCCAAAACATACTTGGATCCAAAATACGAGTTCATGAGAACACACCCGGGTATTACGCCCTTGACTGCCTTCTTACTGACGAATTGGCAGATGTTGCGCTGAAAATGAAGCTTCGCGTACCAACTACAGCAAAAAAACTGGCAAAAAAGTGCGGCAAGTCCGTGGACGAAACATACAAGCTGCTCATGGAAATGGCAGAGATTGGAGTAATAGAAATAACCAAACAAAATGATGATAAGGAATTAGAGGAGTTTTGTTTGCCAATCTTCATACCCGGAAGTATGGAAATAATGGTGGCCAATAAAGAACAGGTGGAAAAATTTCCCCAGGTCGCGAAGGCATTTGAAAAACAGGCCAGAGGCGGGGCAAGTCAATACACACCGCTCATGCCGGTAGGGGCCGCGCCAATGCGGGTGATTCCCATTGAACAAACCATATCTGCGGAGTCAAAAACAGCTACCTATGAGCAACTATCATACTGGCTAAAAAAATACGATGTTTTTGCCGTGGGAGATTGCGTTTGCCGTAAAACAAGAAGACTAATGGGAGAAGGCTGCGGTCACCTGGAAGAGGATGTGTGTATAGCAGTGGGAGAAATGGCAAAGTATCTTGTGCGCACAAACAGGGGCCGAATGATTAGCTATGAAGAAACCCTGGGAATTCTGAAGAAAGCGGAAGAGAACGGACTTGTCCACCAAATATCCAATGTAGATGGGAACGATAAAATATGGATCATTTGCAATTGCTGTACCTGCTCCTGTTTAGGATTACGGCTTTCTCAATACTATGGCACGCCCAATTTGTCCCGGTCGAATTTTGCAGCGGAAATAGATACCGATAAATGCGTGGGCTGCGGGGAATGTGTTGAGTACTGTCCTGCCAACGCCGCGAAACTGGGACAGAGTATCTGTTCAAAAACGCCTGTTGATATACCTAAAGCGCTCTTACCGGACGATAATAAATGGGGGCCCGATAAATTTAATCCCGATTATAGAACCAACCGGAAAAACGTAGTTGAAACCGGAACAGCTCCATGCAAAACAGAATGCCCTGCTCATATAGCAGTACAGGGATATGTAAAACTGGCATCCCAGGGACAATATACCGACGCCCTTGCGTTGATAAAAAAGGAAAATCCCCTGCCTGCTATATGCGGAAGAATTTGCCCGAGAAAATGCGAGTCCGAATGTACCAGGGGAGATATTGACGAGCCCGTGGCAGTTGATGAAATTAAAAAATTCATCGCCGAACAGGATCTTAATAAAGAAGTTCGATATATCCCGCCAAAGATCAACGACTATGGAAAATCAATTGCCATAATAGGGTCCGGACCAGCGGGACTTTCATGCGCCTACTTCCTCGCCGTAGACGGCTATAAAGTAACGGTCTTTGAAAAAGAGGAAAAACTCGGCGGCATGCTCACTCTGGGCATTCCGTCCTTCCGCCTCGAAAAGGACGTAATCAACGCGGAGATTGATATCCTGAGAGAAATGGGAGTTGAATTCAAAACCGGCGTTGAAGTAGGTAAAGATATTACACTTGACCAACTAAGAAATCAGGGCTTTGAGGCATTCTATCTTGCCATTGGTGCTCAGGGAAGCAGGGCCATAGGAATCGAAGGTGAAGATGCCGAAGGCGTTCTCTCAGGGGTCGACTTCCTCCGGGATATCAATCTTGAAAAAAACCCGGAAATAAAAGGCAGGGTGATAGTCATTGGTGGAGGAAATGCTGCCATAGACGTCGCAAGATCCGCCATAAGATTAAATACCGGCTCTGTTAATATGTATTGCCTTGAATCCAAAAAAGAAATGCCCGCGTTAGAAGAAGAAATTGAAGAAGCCCTGGAGGAAAACATAACCATTAACAATTCCCGGGGACCAAAGCGTATCCTGTCAAAAAATGGCCGGGTCACAGGAGTGGAATTCATGAAGTGTATTTCCGTTTTTGATGACCATAAAAAGTTTAATCCTGTATATGATGAGAATAACACAATCACCGTAGAGGCCGATTACGTATTAATCGCGGTAGGCCAGGCCATTGACTGGGGGAATTTGATTATAAACAGCAGCGTGGAACTGAACAACAATAATACAGCTATTGCCGATCCTTTTACATACCAGACCAATGAGGAGGATGTTTTCGTTGGCGGCGATGTATATACCGGTCCAAAGTTTGCAATAGATGCCATAGCCGCGGGCAAGGAAGCGGCTATATCTATCCATCGTTTTGTATGGCCGGGACAAAGCCTTACCATTGGCCGAAACAAAAGAGAGTTTCATTCTCTTGACAGGGAAAATATAATTGTAGAGAGCTGCGACAATACGCCCAGGCAAAAAACCGGGCACTCCCCAGAGGATAGCAAAGCCTTTAAAGATACCCGCCTCGCCTTTACGGAAGAGCAAATAAAAAAAGAAACCGAACGCTGTCTTAGCTGCGGAGTATCATTCATTGATGATAATATTTGCCTGGGCTGTGGAGTCTGCGCGTATAAATGCAAGTTCGACGCCATTACGCTTACAAAGAAATTTAACGCGCCAAATATACCGTATGAGCAGTTACCGAGAAAAGTCATTGCTCACGCGCTGAAAAGACAGGTAAAGATCGCTGTCAAAACAGTGAAAAACAAAATTGGATTAAATAAATAGCTTTATTAATAAAGTGACCACACTTCGGCTCCGCTCAGTGACCGGCCGAAGCGAGGTCGCTGAGCGGAGCCGAAGCGTGGTTGCTGAGCGGAGCCGAAGCGCGTTACCGGGACGGGCCTCTTCTGGTAATCCAGTTAAAAGTATAGCCGGTGCTGTCAAATGACATGGAATATCCGGCGATAAAGGGAGTACCACTACTGTCATATACCAGTTTTTTATATTCTTTGATATCTGTTGAAGAAGCGGTATCAATATTGTCTGTTGATAACAGAGTTCCCGCGGTGTCAAAATTCTTTATCATATGAGTGTAAGTATCTTCACTTGTTTCTATCACACCAAAAACACTAAAGCTGTCATCACTATGAACCCATAGTGAAATTCCCTTATCATCACCACCACCGGAACCTTCACCGCTCTCATCCCCCAAAAGCAGTTCGGAGCCAATTTCCGTTAAAGTAGTGGAATATTTTTTAATAACCCATTCATTCGCGATAGTTGTTGTTTGGCTTCTTCCCTTTCCCGTTGCGATCAATGTATCATTTGAAGTTATCTTTATATCATAGGGTTCGTCGGGCAGCCCAGCGGAAGAAATCCCATATGTAGCCAATACAGAGGGATATGATCCGTCATAGTTAACCTTTAATAACCACCAGTCCTTATTTGAATTAAACTGGTATGTTCCAGCCGCGTATATATTATTGGAAGAATCAACGGTTAAGGCGTTTATCCTGTCATCCGAAGAATTATCATAAACCTTCACTGTCCAGGGCATTGTATGATCACTATTAAATTTCATTAGCGCGTAATCTTCATCTGTTCCATTTGCCCGGTATCCGCCAATAACGATTTTTCCCTCATTATCAATCACAACCGCGTTGGCGCTGTCATCACCATCAATAAAATCGTTTTTATAATCCCACAGTTCATTGCCATCACTATCAAACTGCTTTATCCACCAGTCCTTATTGGAAACAGAAGCATCCCCGGGATCAATATTCGTTCCATAGCCTACGGCGTATACCGTATCTGAGGCATCAACCGCGAGTTCCATTATTTCATCTGCCCCGTTATTGCCGTCTATTTTTTTTATCCATAGAAGATCGCCGGATTTATTATATTTTATAAGCATCCAGTCCAGACCGGTGTTATTCCCTCCCGCGTTATACGTCGAACCGCCCAGGTATATATTATCGGAAGAATCTATTGCCATGCATTGAAGTTTGGGCATGTTATTTCCGCTCATCTCATCTATGGGAATTTCTCCTGCCGCGATTGTTTTCTGCCATACATCACCAGCGCCGGTATTATCCTCCTCATCTGTGCCGCAGGACAGCAAGAAAATCAGCATTATAAAAAGGATAAAAAATAGACCTGTTTGGATTTTTTTGAACATTTCGTCCTCCAATTATGAATTCTTTATATATAGTAGGAAAATCAGGTAAAATGTGCCAATTTTTTTTATTTTTTTCAAAAGCATACCTGTTTTTTGGAAAAAACGAGTAAAAAAACTTGACGCCATAATGCCGTAAAATAATTATGGTTAAAGAGTTATGCCGGGGTATCACTTTGGCCCCCCTTTCTCCCCATGAGATTTGCATATGTGTTGATCACATACCCGGCATATTGCCAGATAAAATTTATAATAAATCATGGAGGCGTTTATGAGTCAAAATGCTGAGAGTAAGATTAACAGGAGAAACTTTTTAAAACTCGCGGGTCTTTCCGCCGTTGGCGGGGCAGCAGCTGTAATCGCGCCGGGTTCCCTGGAAGCGGCATCAAGGCCCGGAAACTTTCTTTTGGACCGTGGGCATTCAAAACGGGGTTATTGGCGAAAAGTTCAAAAATCTTTTATGCTGGACCCTCAAAAGGTATACATGAATATCGGTACAACCGGTTCAATGCCGCGAGTGGTTCTGCAAAACTACAACCACTATAACCGCCTGGTGGCGAAGGAGCCCTGGGATATGGGTGAAGAATGGGGTTCCTGGCCCTATATGCAGGAACTCATTGACTATATGGCTCCTCAGTATGGAGCTGATGCTGATGAGTTGGTTCTTTCACGCAATACTACCGACGGCATGTGCTCAATTTTAGGCGGCTTGCAATTTGAGGCTGGAGATGAAATATTAACAACTCATCATGAACATGTTGGCGGTATCTCTCCCCTGTACCTGGTAAGAGACCGGTATGGAGTTTCAGTCAATGAAATTGAAATCCCTGTTTTCCCTGAAAGTGACGAGGAGTTTGTTGATCTCTTTGAAAGCCACATAACAAGTAATACAAAACTAATTGTTTTTTCTCATATTACCTATAAAACCGGCGTGAGGCTGCCTGCAAAGAAGATTTGTGAAATGGCGCAGGAGTATGGTATCGCTACGCTGGTAGACGGCGCCCATTCCGTGGGCATGCTCAATCTTGATCTTCATGACATGGGCTGCGACTACTTTGCCGGTTCCGGTCATAAATGGCAATGCGGTCCCGGAGCCTCGGGAATTCTGTATGTTCGAAGAGAGAGACCGAATTCTCCTACGTTGTTCCCGGTTAATTCCTCACTCTATCCATATGGTTTTATGGTCAATATCACCGGGCAGCTTCAGTATGTTGGCCACGATAACTACCCGGCAAAACGGGCTTTACGGGATGCCTGCGAGATGTGGGAGGATATTGGCAGAGACCGGATTGAAGAATACGTGTTATCATTGAGCTCCCTGTGCAAGCAAAAGATACAGCAGACTTTTGGAGATACTGCCACGATCTATTCTCCCGATATTCCTGAGCTCACCAGCGGAATAACTGCCTTTAACCCTTTTGAAGATAAAACAGACAATGATATAATTGTCGAATTCAGAGACAGGCTCAGAGAAGAGTATGGTTTTGTGATCAGGTATACGGATTTTAAAGTTCATAAATCCGACGCTGCTAACAGTCATGCCCTGAGAATCTCAACCCACCTGTTCCACGATCGGCGCCAGGTGAACAATCTTGTTGAAGCATTGTACGACTTGTATCGTGACATGACCTCTTGATTGTTTTTATTTCAGAGCAGCCCGGCTTCGGCAGGATCTCATTTTATGGGCGTACCCTTCGGGCCGGGCTTCTCCGGGCTCCGCTTCGCTGCGGTCCTGCGGAAGACCTCCGGACTAAACCCTGCGTATCCCTTACGCGGAGAGCTGAGTTTAGTCCGGTAAAATTGCAATGACGGGGCTTGCCTTCTTTGTTGCCGGGTCAACTGCTCTCAAGAAACTCTTTTTGCTTGCCCCCTATCCCCCCGAGGGGGAAGAAGATGATGGAAAAAGGTTTCAAAACCCACAAAGGTACAGGGCCTTTCCAAAAACTCTTGCGCCCCCTCTGGGGGTTGGGGGGCCGAC
>JAAENB010001046.1 GCA_024224995.1 bacterium
ATACCCACAGTTTCTTCCGTATTTTTCCCCGTTCGACGGGGTCCGCACTCTTAAGAAACTCTTTTTTAATAGGGCCTGTTTCCGGGAAGAGAGACGTTGCGTGCAACGTCTTTACGGGTTGGTTTCCCGGAGATTTGTCCCGGGTCAACACCACCACCAGTCAACACCCCAGCGATTCTGGCCCATGTCAATAATGCCCCAGCGGGGCATCGTCATGTAGCCCGGGGTTTTTAACCCCGGGAGCAGAAAAGGCTCCGGTCAATATTTCCCGGCCATCCGGTCCCTGAGCGGAGCCGAAGACCCGGGGCTGGCTTCACAAGCGGTTCTTCGACTTAAGTTCCAGGTACTTGTTGATCAGCTTCGCAGTCAACTGCTGCGGCAGCACATCGAGCACATTAACCTTATTGAGCTTAAGTTTGGAAATGGCATTATTCCGGTTAAGAAACATCTCCCGCGCGGCAGCAGCGGTATAAGCGTCATCCACGGAAAGGGCCTCAGCATTGGCATGGTTTGAAAGGATAATATCTCTCAGGAGAATAAAGAGCACCAGGTGCTTCCGGGAAAGCTGCGTAATGCCGGTTTTAAAAACAGAGTAGTTAATGTCGTCGATCATGTCCGTGAGGAAAACAATGAGAGAACGGCGTTTGACTTTTTTATGGAGATAGCGGAAAATATAGCTGTAATTTGACTCAACGTATTCGGGCTGAAGGCCCGTAATGAAACGGGTAATCTTGTTGAGGCTGGCCTTGCCTTTAACGTCATAGAGCTCGCCAATAATCCTGTCGGAAAAAGCAATAACACTAATAGTATCGCCCGCTTTAAATGCAATGTGCGAGAGGATGAGCAGGGAATTAACCGCGTGATCCAGGGTGTTGAGCCCGTTCTGTTCGGCAGTCATAAGGCGGCCGCAGTCAACGGCAAGGGTAATATGATTATTGCTTTCCATCTGGAAGACTTTGGTTAAGGGCTTGTTAAGCCTGGTAGATGCTTTCCAGTCAATGTGGCGGGAATCATCATCGCTCTGGTAATCTCTCAGGGATTCAAGATCCGTACCCATGCCTTTCCACCGGTTTTTGTTAACCCCCAGTTCGTAGGTCCGGTCTTTTCGCGTCAGTTTTAGAAAATGGTTAAGGCTTTTAATGTCGGGATAAACATCAATGGCAGCGTCGATTTTTTCTTTTCGCGAAAGATGGAACAGGCGGAACCGTGAATTGATCCTGAAGAAGAGATGTTCAAGAACAAAGGCGCCTCTGCGGGTAGGGCGGATCGTATAGGTGATGACCCGTTCAACACCGGGTTCAATAGTATATGAAGCGAGTTTTGTTTTATTTTCAAAAGAGTCGGGAAAACTCAAGGTGCATAAAAAAGATTGCGACAGGCGGGACGGGTTATACACCTTAACGGAAAAATAATTAGTCCGCCCAATGGAAAACAGCCTTGATTGATCCGGAGTGATCTTCAGGGGATGAAGCGACCGGGAGAATAAAAAATCGAAAATGACCGCGCACAGAACGAGCAGGTCAATGGCAATGGCGATATTTAAAAACTCCGGGGAGAACATACCCGCGATCATCACTCCAAGGGGGATAATAAGGACCAGGAGCAATCTTCCTTGAGGAATTGGGATCATCTGGGTACCTCAATTTCTTCAATAATACGCTTCAGGTAATCATCAGGAGTAACGCCTTCAATTTCAGCTTCCGATTCCAGGATAATCCGGTGCCGCAGAATGGGCGGAACCAGGTCTTTCACATCATCGGGAATAACAAAATCCCGTTCACTGAGGATCGCTTTAACCCGCGAAGCCTGGAGCAGGGCAACACTGCCCCGGGGAGAGCTGCCAATTTCAATGCCGGGAAAATTTCTCGTGGAAGAAACAATGTTCGTGATATATTCAATAATCTGGTCGTCTACTTTAACCGTTTGCACGGAGGTCATAATGGATTCAATATCTTTCGCGCCGATAATTTTATTAAGGCCCGCAGTTTGGGGATCTTCAGCAGTAAACCCGTCACGATAGGCAGCGAGAATTCCCCGTTCTTCTTCCAGGGGAGGATACTCGATATTGATTTTCATAAGGAAGCGGTCTATTTGAGCTTCGGGAAGCGGGTAGGTCCCTTCCATTTCAATGGGATTCTGCGTAGCCAGGCAAATGAAAAATTTCCCCAGGGGATAATTTTTCCCGTCAATGGTCACGGTCCGTTCCTGCATGGCCTGGAGCAGGGCGGATTGCGTTTTTGCCGGAGCCCGGTTAATTTCATCGGCCAGGAGAAGATTGGTAAAGACCGGGCCTTTTTTAACCTGGAATTTTTTAATATCCGCGTTATAGACAGTGGTACCAATGATGTCCGAGGGCATAAGGTCCGGAGTAAACTGGATGCGTTTAAACTCACCGCCGATAATATACGTAAGCGCGTTGGCAAGCAGCGTTTTCCCAAGACCGGGAACACCTTCAATAAGAACATGCCCACCGGCAAACAGGGCGATAATGACCTGGTCAATAATATCATCCTGACCCAGTAACACTTTGGATAGTTCATCTCTTATTTTTTCATAAATTTGAAACACTTTTTTTACAGAAATGGTTGCCATTGGGTAACTCCTTTAACGCAATTTCATTTTTTCAAGAATGGTGCGACGTTTTTTTTCTTTTTGCAATATCTGGACACCGGAAGTTGTGTCTTCCAGGTTAACCAGTTTTCGTAACAGGGCTTTATTCATGCCGGTCCTTCTGTGAATAGATTCCACCAGTGTTTGCAGCGGAACTTTCCTGGTAAGGCCAAGCTGTTTTTTTACTTTATAGATAAAATAAGACCGGTTAATTTTTTCGATAATCGGCATGGATTGGGATTTCCGGTAGAGCAGCCCCACTGCCGTAATATGCTCCGTTAAGGAACGGCGGGCATTGGGCCGGTAATGGACCGGGGTGCCGAAGCGGGTCCCTTTCCACCAGACGAACAGAACGCAGAGCAGCATAATCTGCAGGGTAATGTAGAGCATTTTACTTTTGAACAAAATAACCAGGGGAGAAGAGACGGAATAGCTAAATAGATTTCTCTGGACAATATAAATAGTATTTTCAAAATACGGTTTTAACAGGTTGTTAACCAGCACAGCCGCCTGCTCGTTTTTCATGTGCTCGTTCGCGAAAAGAGCGCTGTCCGAGAGGATAAAGATGCTGCCGCTGCCATAGGGCTTCCGGTAGAGCAGGGTCCCATTACTGGTGGAAAGCAGTTTCGTTACCTGGTACGGGTTTCGGGGAAGGGCTATATATTTCCCCGAAAGCATGGGGAGGCTTTTAACGTCTTGTGAAATAGCGGAATCGATCCTGATCTGTTTATACGATCCTTCTTTAATGGGCTTGCCCGAAAGGGGGTCGGTTTCCGTGTCAACGCCCAGGATAAACAGGGTGCCGCCGGACTCGGCCCATTTGAGCAAGGTCTCCTTGTATGGTTTTTTTTCAATTTTCGGCTTGCTTTTTTCAAAATCGAAATCGTCCGGGATAAGCTCTTCTTTAGAAGAGTTCTTTTTTGCAGCTTCTTTTTTTTCAGTCTTTTCAGTCTTTTCTGTCTTTGTATCATTTTTTTCTTCGGCCGCTTCTTCGGAGTAATCGAAAAAGAAAACAATATTTTCCGTTCCGGGTAATTCTTTTTTATTGTATTTTCTTACGGTGTAATCGAGATTGCGAAAGAGTTTGTAAAAGAAGTCATAGCGGTGATATTGCTCTGAAAAGAAACCGTCATCGCTTTCAGGAGATTGCGTAATAGAGCCGGCTAATATATAAAAGGCGATAAACAGTATCCCCATGATTCCCAGTATTATTTTAGTGTCGATCTTTTTCATAATGGTATCTCTATTCAAGAAATCCTTGCTTGAAATTTTCAAGAGCGCTCGCGCATTCTTCTTTCGCGATAGTCTGTTCGCTGAACGCCGCTATTTCCGCGAACCGGGAAATGAGACAAAAGGGGGCGAACAGTTGTTCTTTTTTCCGCAGCTTTCTTTTGAGATCATTATTCGTATATTCCGTTGTGCGGCTGATTATTACCTTTTCCTGGAGATAGGAAACAGAGGCCATATGGAGCAGTAACACCGCTTCATTACAAGCGCCCTGTTCCGCAGATTTCACCGCTTCATTATATAGTTTTTCAAAAGGGAGTAATTCCCGTTTCCGCTGAGCAGCGTTTTCGTCTTCTCCTGTTTCTTTGCCCAGGGGAATAGAGTCGTTTACATAGGGACGTAATTTTCTTACCAGGAAGAAAATAAGAATTGCCAGGCCTGTGATGAGCGCTATGATCAGGGGAGTTCTTATCATTCTCATGAAGTCAATGATCCCGGATAAGTCGAAATTCCAGTCAAAGGAGCTGTCTTCCGTCTTCTTGACGTTCTTTTTCGGAGTGAGCAGCTTGCCCAGTTCCCGTTTAACGTCATCGGAAGTGGGCAGCTCTGTTTCGGCAGCAGCGAAGGCGGCGCCAAAAAGAAGAGAACCCAGAACCAGGAGAGCTGTAATTTTTACCCGTACTCTCATTAGCTGCTGCTCCAGTCCGAAACTGTTTGAGAAGCTCTGCGAGACGCCATAAAGGGGTAAATGAAAAAATAAGATAGCACAAACAGGAGAGAGAGCCCGGCCACGCCAAGCTTAATAACATAGGGTACCGCGCTGGGGGAAAGAAACCCTTCTATAAAAGCTGCGTTAAAAATAAGGATAGCCCCGGCCAGGACCAGGGTAAAGATCCTGCCCCGCTGCAGGTCGAGCCAGTCCTGGCGGTAATATTTATCGGTATTAATAAATGAATATCCCAGGAGAAGTCCGGCAGCCCCTGCCAGGACCAGGCCGAATAATTCAAATACCGAGTGAGCCGTAACAAAGATTAAGAGATTTTTACCGTAACCGTTATTCATAATATGGGCAAAAATAGTACCCAGGGTAATACCGTTATAGAGCAGGAAGAATATGGTACCAATTCCAAGAAGGACACCGGCCGCGAAGCTGGCAAAGGCGATTGAAACATTGTTGTTGATATAAAACCCCACCATAAGGCTTTTTTCCGAAGCCTGCCTCCCGGCAACCTCTTCTTTGTAGGAATCGACCATCTGGTCCAGAAGATCCTGGGAGATTATCATACCGGCAGCATCGGGATTTGTCCGGATAATGGCAAAGGTCAGGAGATAGGATCCGAAGAAGAGAATGCCGGCCAGGAGAACAAACCTGCCGTTGCGGATAATGGTCCCGGGCAAAACCCTGGTGAAAAAGTTTTTTATGGCAGCCCCCCGGATTGGCGGGAAACTGTACAGATGTTTGTGCGCCTGGCCCACCAGGTCATTCAAATAATGGATTACGTCAGGAGAGAGGTTCAGGGTCTTTGCTTCAGCCAGGTCCGCGCACACAATACGGTAGAACCGGGGAAATTCCCGCACTTCATCTTCCGTAAAGGACCGGACCTTGCCGTAATGGATCTTCAAAAGAAGCGAACGAAGCCGTTCCCATTGTTCTTTTTTGGAATCCACGAATTTTTCACTTATCGTTTTAACTTCCATGTTCCTTATACACCTGTTCCAGGTATTGTACCGGGTTATTTATTGGCTCGTTCGATTGTAATCGTTCCTGTACCTCTTTCGCCAGTTTAAGCGCGATCTCCTGCTCTTTTTCCTTTGACAGGGATTTTTTTTCATTAAGAAAACGCCGCAGAATGTACAGTTCATGCTCGTTCAGCTTTGCCTGGATCGTTATCCGTTTGCCTCTTTCTTCCTGGGAAAAGGTCACTGAGAAATTGGGTTCTTTGAGATTAAAATTGATCTCGTTTACCACAATAGTGTTTCCCGCAATATCGCCAAGCCGCCTGCTCCGTTTATCAATAAGCGCGATAATGCCGCCCATAATGGGAATGCCGGGAAACCCGTCAACGGCCCGGAGAAGGTTTCTTACCACTATGGTCTCAAAGTCGAGATGCTCACCGCTGGCTTTAATGACCCGTATTTTCATGGCCCGTTTACCCGGGGTCTGTCCTTCCATAATGACTTCAAAGAAAACAAAATAAAACCATCGAAGAATGAAGTTTATGATTAAATAAAAGGCAATCGCCAGGTGGCCCGAAGAGCTAAGTCCCGAAAAAGTGCTGCCAATGGTGATGACAACTATAATGACCCCCAGCAGTATGGTAATTCCCATCTGGATGAGGAGGTCCAGGAAATACCCGATCATGCGAATGCCCAGCTCCGCAATGGTATAACTGAACCGGATCTTTTCCGGGGTTTCTATGAGTATATCTTTTTCTTTCACGGTTGTTCTAAGGTATCAAATTTTGAATAATTGTAAAGAATTTTAATTGGTTTCCGGTGATTTATTCAGTACGCACTACGATAATAAAATCGCTTACATTGTAAAGAATTTAAATAAAAAAAAGTGGGGACAAATTTGTCCCTGTTTATTCTTTCGCGGCCAGGGAGAAATGATCCGCGAGATATTCGATATTAAAGCCTTCTTTTTCGATTTTCATATTAAGGTAAAAGACTATAGAGACGCAGGTAAAAATTGGAGAAAGAATCGCGTACGCGATAAGCGGAAAGACGTCCCATACCAATTGATCTTCTATCATGCCCGCTATACCTATTATAAAAGAGAATGGTATGATCAAGAGCAGGTAAAACCCCAGACAGGTGAAGAAAACAAATACAAAGAGCCAGAACGCTTTCCACCTTCGTCTCCGCGTGAGGGTGAGGCTCCTCAGTAATGATTTGAAAATTCCTTTTCTTTCAATGACCAGAACGTTGAAAGAAACACAGAAGCAAATAAAGAGAAACAGGGAAGGGGTTATAAAAAGAATAAAATTATCTTCCGTAAAAACGGTCATAAATCCGGCTGCCGGTACGGCTGAAAGTCCAAGCGATATTACAAAGGCCAGTCCAAAAAGCGGGAGTATCAAGGACGGTACTGTGCCGGTATAGTATGGAGCCGAAGGATCGGTATTTAAATATTTGTTGATTAATACATGTATAATTATACCTGAAGCGAATCCTCCGCTCAGTATTACCAGGAATATAAAAGGTATATAAAAATTATTTTCTGTTATAAAAGGAGTCGTCATGAGGACCGGTTTGAAATATAAGTATAGAGTGCCCGGCATATTGGCAATGATGCCGACTAAAAAAAGGAACGGAAGATTAACAAAGTACATGTTTATGCCCCGTCCAATCGTTCCCCATAAGGAGTATTCTTTCAGTTCAAATTTCATTTATTCTCCGGGTAATTCTTCCGGCACCGGGGCTGCCCCGGCAAGGGAGAATTGATCCGCCAGGTGCTCAATATTAAAACCCTCTTTGTCAATTCTCAGGTTAAAATAAAAAAGAATAAACGGACATACCATGATCGGGTATAACAGGGAAGCAAAGGCAAGGTAAATTGGACCTATAAACGTGAAATCGGTGTTCGTTTCAGCGGCAATCATAGCGGGGACTAAAAGCAAATACAAAATGCCCATATATATATACGACACAAGCATTAACAGCCCAAAAGCCTTCCACTTTCGTTCCCGCGTAAGCTCCCAGCTTCTTTTTAATGACTCAATAACCCCTTTTCTCTCAATAACCAGAACATTGACCGCCACACTCCAGCCCGACGCGAGGATACAGGCAGGTACTACCAGGGCGGCATAGCCCACAGAAATAGCAATAGCCTGTATTAGCGTTATTCCCAGTAGGGGAAGAATTATGGGGAGCAGTTTTTCCGTGTAAAACGGTGCCGATGGATTGGTGTTTAGAAACTTCCTCGACAGCACATGTATAATAATTCCCGACGCGAGACCCTGGACCACCATTACCAGGAATACAAGGACCGTATAGAAGACGTAATCCGGTATATTATAATTCATCATAAGGGGAGATGAATAATAGAGTACCACACATAAGGGAGCCTGGACGATTAGTGTAATTAAAGCAAACAGGTGAAGGTTGTTGAAGTACATATTAAATCCGTACCCAATACAACCGCCAAAGGAATATTCTCTTAGTTCATATTTCATAGTGTTTACCCGTGCTCCTGTCTTTGTGAGGCTGCTATTCTAAAATACAAATATAATAAAAAGCAGGCAAATCGTAAAGGATTTAAATAAAAAAAAGTGGGGACAAATCTGTCCCTGTTTATTCTTCCGGCATTTCTTTGGTTTCCGGAGCTGCACCCGCAAATGAGAATTGATCGGCAAGATACTCAATATTAAAGCCTTCTTTTTCAACTCTCCGGTTAAAATAAAAAATAATGAACGCGCAGGTATAGAGCGGGGATATGAGACCGTTTAATACCTGTGAGGTTATGAAAAATCTCAGTCCTTCTGAGCTGTCCGGTCCCGGTCCGGTTATTATCTCAATAATAACCGCGTAGCAGATCAACAGTACCCACTTGACCGCGAAATCAATGCAGAGCAGCACCATCATAAGCCCGAATGCCTTCCATTTTCTTTTGCGGGTAAGAACCCAGCTTCTTTTGAACGATCCGAATATTCCTTTTCGTTCAACTACCATAACATTAAAGACAAGGGACAGGCCGGTCATGAGAATAAGACCGGGTATAACCAGGGATACCAGGCCCGTTATTACGCTAAAGCAATAGAGCAGGGTAAGCCCAAGCAGGGCTGGAATGAGTGAAAAGAAATTTCCCTTATTGTATGGTGACCCGGGCTGTACATTCAGGAATTTTTTCGATAGAGCGTATATAATTACCCCGGAAGTAAATGAATTTATCACAAAAGGGCACAGGACATATGGAATGAGAAAGAGGGGTCCGTTAAAGTCCATAAAATCCGGCACGAAATCTCCGCCATACAGGTAGAGCAGCACCAGGGGAGTGTAGGCGCCTATGGTAACAATAAGCAGGAGTGGAAAATTGTTAATGTACATGCTGAATCCGTGGCCTATTGTGGCGCCAAAGGAGTATGGTCTCAGTTCGTATTTCATTTAGCTCGTGTTTGCTCCTGTATCTCTCTTAAGAAAGTTCAAGGTTCGAGGTTTTTTATCCGAGGGTTAATTACCCGAAAAGAGATTAAACCTGTTTTGGACTTTCTTCCGTATATTTTCCCTGCTAAACCGGGTCGCTCGTGTCTTATTATACCGAAAAACGTAATTCGGAATGTAAATTATGCCTGCCTGGAGTGATGCCTCCGCAGGTTGTGAGGCTGTCTGAGCAAAGCGAGTTCCGAACATCCTGCGGAGGTATTACTCCAGGCAGGCATAATTTACATTCCGGGCCGATATACTTTATATTAAGACACAACCCTGGGTCCGCACCCTCTTCCCGGAATCTCCATAGCCCTGGCCTGAAACCAGCCAGTAAAGACGTTGCACTGCAACGTCTCTCAGAACGAAACCCTCGCCCGGAGCATCTTCGCAAAACAGACCCCGGTATCACCGCAGTTTCTGACCTGTTTTTTTCCCCTGACAGAAACCGGTCCATTATACTATCAAAATATTGTAAATTGTAAAGGATTTTTAAAAAATATGAACAGCCAGCCAGATAGTTGCCTTTTGGGTTCTCTTTACACTGTGGGGTATGCCGGAGCCAATGAACAGGTAATCCCCTTTCTTGAGCAGAACCTCTTTTTTGTCCACTTCCAGAAGCGCTTCCCCTTCCAGGAGCAAAACCCATTCATCCTGTTCCTGGATATACTCTTTATAAGGAATGATATCTGAACTGGTAATCCGCTCAATGCTTATGTTCTTGTGCTTGAGAATCGTTTCAAAGAGTTCTCCTTCTGTTGGGATGGTTATGTTGTTTAGAATGTTATCGGGCATGGTCTTTCCCCCATTTTTCTTTAAGCTGGTTAACTTTTGCGACAGCGCCCCATTGAGAGTAACAATCATGAGCTGCCTGCAAATGTGTTTTGGCATGGAACGCTTCATTTTTTTTCAGCAGGAATTCCGCAGCCCGTTCATTTGCTATACCTTCTTCGTGGAGAAATCCGTTTTCACGGGCACATTCAATTGACCTGGCATAATATTCTACAGCTTTTGTATCCCTGCCCAGGATCCGCATCCGTTCTGCCTCAACCAGGTAGAATTTATTTGAATGATTTGACGGATTACGCCGCATCGATTTTTTTAATCTTTTCCGGTTTCGGGCAATCCGTATTCGAGTTGTTTTCTTTTCAAACCAGGTAAGTGAATCATACAATGCAAGGCGGGTTAATGAATCATAGAAAGAAAATTGAGAAGAAATATAGAGCTCACGCAAAGTATTTAAATGAATTTCAACATTCTTCAAATTTTCAAGTGCCAATGTGTATTCATTAAATAAATAAGAAAGGATATAACCACATGTATAAACACTAATCAGTGCCGGCTTGTCATTTGCCCTGATATGGACAGGCAGCATTTTGTCTTCATTGTAAATTTCCCCTTTTATAAAATATGGTTCTTTAACAGCGCCTGAAAGATTTAATACAGTTTGATGATATATGTTGATCATTTGAAGCTGAGTCTTTTGTTTTATTTTTTCTAATATAGAACTCAATTGAGCCATTTCCGGCTCCAATTCCATAAGTTTAAAACTACAAAAGAATTTACGAGAACAAATCGTCGCTGCTGAATAAGCAGCAAATTCAAAATCACCAATTTCCAGTCCCATTTGAAAGACCATACGTAATGATTCGATGCCCGTACTCGAATGTTCCTTCCATTGTCTG
>JAAENB010001047.1 GCA_024224995.1 bacterium
ATATGAGATGGCCTTTCAGAATCACAAAAAGCGAACTTGAGACAGGCTTTTTTCTGAAATCGCTGTCTCCCACCGAGGAAATGGCCACCTTTCTCGGAATGAGGGCTGTGTGCCTGCTGGAAAACAAAAGAGCGGGCGAGGCGCTGAAAGCTTATGAGCATGCATACTCTCTTTATCCCAATCATCCGTATTTAAAAGGGTATATTGAGAGTTTAAGAGGAAAATAAATTATTTTTGAGGAGGTTTCAAATGTATAAAAAATCATTATTGTTTTTAACTGTATTAATTATGTTGTCGGTCACTTTCGGGACGGCAGATGCTTATCTGGATTCCGAGACAGGCCGATTCATTACTCAGGACCCTTACCTCGGGGAAATAACCAGACCGCCTTCTGTACACAGATACAATCATGTGAAATCAAACCCTGCTTCCTTTGTTGACAGGAACGGATACGATTATGCGGAAGTCCGGGATAATAAGGCTTATTGGATTATAGAGAAAGACATTGCAGGCCCGTTTAATCCTGATACGAGGCGGGTTTATATAGGAAATACCAAAGAAAATGACCCGAGAAATATTTATCTGACTACAGAGTCCGGCGGCGGAATGGTGGACCGTAAGGCTTTGAAATACGCAGCATCAAAGTTCTGGGACAGATACGATGCGGACGAATTCAGTTCAGTCCTTAATCCTGCCGACATTTCTTCTCTTTCACATCTTCCTGAAGTTCAGGATCAGATAATAACAGATCATATCGGGAGACTGGACCCGCATCAGATCGGCGGTATATATGCTGACAGACCTGTATTCCGCTCGAAACTGACCAACAGGCTTGACAGGCTGCAGACTGCCGGCGATATTGCAGGAGCAATTCCCGGTGCCGGCATTTTTGCAGATGTTCCCAATACCGCACTTTACGGGTTGCGGGGAAAATGGACAGACTTCGGGATTGGTCTTGCTGCTGCGATTCCCGTTTTCGGTCAGGGTGCAATTGCGGCCAAATATGGAAAA
>JAAENB010001048.1 GCA_024224995.1 bacterium
GGGGCGAAGCCCCCTCAAACCCCCGCCTCCTGCGTTTTTTTCTAAAAAAAACACAAAAAGAGACATAATTTTTTGACGTTTATATACAATTGTTGTATATTGTAAGGATGCATTTTGAGGACAAATATTTGGCATCATATTAAGAGGAATGCAAATGACCGATACAATACTAACACTACCGCCTGTTTATGAAAACACCAATACGCCTGAAGAAGAAATATCTTTTCTTGAAAAAAGAGTACAGGATCTTGAAAAAGAACAGGACCGTCTCAAAGAGGTGGAAGAGCAGAATAATAAGCTAAAGATATTAATCGATATAAATACTTATATTATCAGCTCCCTCCAAAAAGAAGAAATTCTTAAACGAATTCTCAACCGGGTAAAAAAACTGTTAAAATGCGATTCCAGTAGTCTACTCCTGGTAGATGAGGAAATAAACCGGCTTAAATTCGCTTTTGTAAGCCAGAAAGAAGAGGAACAGGTGCTGAAGTTTACCAGCCTGCGAAAAGGAGAAGGAGTGGCAGGAACCGTATGGGCCAATGGTGTACCCATAATAATTAATAACCCTCAAAACGACCCCCGGTTTACCGACAAAGTAGACAGAAGAGCCAATACCAGAACCAACTCCCTTATGGCAGCCCCCTTAACCGTGGACGGAAAAGTTATAGGAGTTGTTGAAGCCATAAACAGAACAGAAGGATATTTCAGCCAATTCGATTTGCAAATATTACAATATATAGCCACCCAATCGGCAATAGCCATTCATAATGCCGACCTCTACGACATGGCAATAAAAGACGGAATGACAAAACTGTTTATTCACAAACACTTTAAAGAAAAACTGTATGAAGAATGGAACAGGGCAAAGAGACTATCCCATACACTCTCTCTCCTGATGCTGGACATTGACCATTTTAAAAGTTTTAATGACACCCACGGCCACCAGGCAGGTGATGCCATACTCAAAGAAGTTGCCCGCATAATCAGGGAAAATTGCCGGTCAATAGATATTCCCTGCCGTTACGGAGGAGAAGAATTTGCCATAATACTGCCGGGAACCTCAAAGAAAGAAGCGATTATCGCGGCTGAAAGGATCAGGAAAATAATAGAGGCCCTGGAAATGAAATATGAGAATAGCTCCTTACACATAACAATCTCAGCAGGAATAGCGACAATACCGGAACTGGCACCAAAAGGAGCGGAAGAGCTTATTACCATGGCAGACAGGGCATTGTACAGCTCAAAAGAATCGGGACGGAACAGGACTACGTTCTATGACTCCGCGGATATTCGGCTTTCTCTTTCTTAAATAATCGGAAATAAACTTTCTTTTTGAAGTAATAGTGAAAAAACGGTTTAAGCGTGCGGTTTCAAAAAGTTTGCTGATTGAGCTATTAAGGTCGTATAAAACCAGTTTGATATTCCGGTTTACGGCGGTGTTAAAAAACTTAACCAGGGTACCAATTGCTGCGGAATCAATCTTTTCCAGACAGCTGCAGTTAATGGCAATAATCCGGGGTTTTTTTGCAACCTGCTGCTTCCAGGTATCTTCAACTTTGGAGATAGTGCCCAGGTTGAACGCCCCATCCACATGGACAACAATAATATTATTACTATGCTCGTTTACACTGACAGTAAGCATTGAAAGCCCCTCTACCTGTAAAAGGTACTTTTTTGTATGATAACTATTGATTATACAGCAACAATGTCGCTCCCCGGAACTATCGTCTTTTTCTACCCAGTGCAAATTAATATAGCGTAATTAATATGTCAACGAATTTTATTATGTCTCATAAAAAAAAGAACTTTTTCAAAAAAATATAAACAAGCAATATTCAGAGCCTTGAGCAGACGTTGAGAATATTATTGTTCGTCAATATACTTACCGTTCTCCCAGCGGCCCTTTTTGTAAACCTTTCCCTTGTACGATATTTTTCCCATACCATGTTTTTTATCATCCTGCCATTCTCCCTCATACACATCTCCATTGGCATAATAATAAGTCCCGGAACCATGCTTTTTCCCTTTAAGAAACTGTCCGGTGTACCTGCTTCCATTAGGAAAATAGAACGTGCCCTGCCCCTGCATGAGCCCGTTTACCACCTGGCCTTCGTATTTCTCACCGGTCCTGAAGGTCAATACACAGTTTCCATAAATAACTCCGTTTACAAACCTGCCCCTATACCTGGCTCCATTAGCCCCAAAATAGGTCCCCTTACCAGTGACATTTCCGTCCTTAAATTTCCCTACAAATTTATCGCCGTTTTTCCACACATAGGTTCCGGCGCCGTTTTCACAATCCCCTTTTAAACATTTCGCGTTCACTGCATCAAAAGACAGCCCCACAAAAAACAATATGCATACTACAATTAAAACTCTTCTTAATATTGTCCTCATACCTATACAAATCTCCATGTTTTGTTTATACAAAAAAAGTAAGCTCTTTTACCAACTTTTTAACTAGTTGAAAAAAAATCAACTTTTTACTTTACTTTTCTCCCTTTTTTTATTAATATATAGATAATACAAAGAAAAATCAATAATTTGTAAAGACATTCAAATGCGAACAGCCGTAGAGATACCTCTACGGCTGTTCACGTTTTAGAGCCATATGAGTAAAAGCTCATATAGATTGATATAAAAATTAGATAAAAAAAGATAAAAATAGAACCTGGAGACTCACCCTAATGATAAAAGCGCTTATTTTTGCGATAAAGCAGTGTAAAAGAGCAATAATAAAACTCAGTCCCATAGCTGCAGCCGCTGGGATCTTTCTTATCCCAATCCCGGCATTTGCAACAACAAACCTGTTTGTTCAAAACAATACCTCTTTCCAGTTTGATATCAATTCAACCCAGACCGGGAAGCATATTCTTGAGCCCGATGAATGGGACCATACCTCCGGTATTATCACCCCCTGGCAAAAAAAAATATCTGTTCTCAAAACCAACCGGAGCAGCGGGATCAAAAGTGGTAATGACTTCTTTTTTTCAACAGTCCTTTCTTCCGGCGAAGAAAACATTACATTCAAGATCAAGCTCCGGGGACAGGTTGTTCACAGTAAAATGTGGTTTTCCCTTACGGGCAGCGATTTCTCGCACCCCTGGCGCAATTCCAGGAAATGGTACAAAGAGACCTTTACGCTGAACAACAAATCAATTACCGTTAAATACTCAGCCATTCCAACAAGGCTGGATGATAATATCTTCATGATCATTCATGAAAATAATCTCTATTCTACCGATGCCGGTGACCGCAATACCATCAATATTCTCGCGTATAATATCTACATGATGCGGGGCATTGCCAACCAGAACCAGGTCACCAGGGCCAGGGAAATCCCCGGATATGTCAATGGGTATGATGTTCTTATTTTTAGTGAAGTGTATAACAATTATGTAAGGGACAAAATACTTCTGCCGGGATTAAAATCCGAATACCCCTACCATACCAAAGTGCTGGGAGACAGCTGTTTTTTCAACCTGGACATGGAAGACGGCGGGGTTATTATTGTGAGCAAATGGCCTATTGAGCATTCCAAAGAGCTTTTCTACAGCAAATGCGAAGGGAGCGACTGTTTCTCTGCCAAAGGCGCGCTCTATGCCAGAATAAACAAATTAGGAAAAAAATATCATATCTTTGGGACTCATACTGAGGCATGGAATAATGAGCAGGAAGAAGTAAGCATACGTCTCGCGCAGCTTGGACAGCTTAGAAAATTTGTCGATTCCATTAATATTCCCAAAAACGAACCCGTACTCATTGGCGGGGATCTTAACGTTGACAAACATAAAAACGCCTTTAACGAATACAATAAGATGCTGCGGATTCTAAATACACCGGAGCCCCGGTATATTGGCTATCCATATACCTACGATCCTGTGGTTAACTCATTATGCTCTCCCGAAAGCCGCAGAGAATATCTTGATTATATATTACCGATTAGGGATTTTCTCTCACCAAAAGAGTCCAGTAATGAAGTGCGGATACTCAGGTCGCCCAGTGACTTACTCAAGGGGATTGATCTCTCCGATCACTTTAGCGTATACGGACGCTTTGTTTTTCCGCAAGAGTAGCTGCTGCCCCCGCAGAGCGGGTCATTATAAGGTATATCAAGACACGACCCGGCCAGGCCGGAAAAAAATACGGAAGAAACTGTTTTTAAAAAATGGATCGGTTTCAGCATGGGGCTACCCGGGGGTGAATCCCCGGGCTACATGACTACACCCCTCCGGGGTGTTTCTGGTATGGGACCGAATCGCCCGCAGGGCATTGGTTGATCATTGGTTCAATGCTGACCCAGGACCGAATCGCCCCTAGCGGGGCGACGTGTTGTAGCTCGGGGTTTCAACCC
>JAAENB010001049.1 GCA_024224995.1 bacterium
CGCCATTTGATTGAAGCCAACCGGGCAATAAGAATAAAAATCAAACAGAAGGAACTTCAAAAACGCAGGGAGGCTTTTAATGGGTTCAAGGGGGCTGAAAAATAAAGGTTAGAAGAATGTGAGAGAAATGGAAAAGAATTTAAGCCCAGGAAATTCCACTACAAGGAAGCACGGCTTGAAAATGGGGAGCCCCCGTTGGAACAGTTGGCCAGGAGCAGGTACCTGCTCTTCAAGTTCCCCCATCAATGAAAACCTTAGAAAAGATAAGGGCCAATGTCCTGTTTCGTTTGTATCCTGAAATTGAACAGGCATATGATCTAAGTTGCCAATTCCGGGATCGTAATCCCGCAGGCGGACAAAATACTGGGAAAATATATGGTTTATAGTTGGAGTTTTGATAAAGGGTTCTATAGCAAGGAAAATAGGGAATTGCTCAAGTTTTTTATCTCCACGTCGGTGATGCCCAAAAAGGGAAAGTGCAACCAGGTTGAAAAAGGAAGAAGAAAGTCAACGCCATTCTGTTGAAACGATGAACAAGTATAGCGCTATCGAATCCA
>JAAENB010001050.1 GCA_024224995.1 bacterium
CAAAGAAAGAGAAAAGCAATACCGCGGCTCTTCTGGATCATTTTCTAAAAGGGTTTAGTGAAAACAATAATTCCTATAGTATTCACTATTTATATAATGAAAGCGATGACATGTTAAAAGAGCATTTTTCTAATTCCGAAACTGTTTTATTCGCTTCTCCAATATACCTCAACACGCTGCCTGCCAGGGGGTTTGAGTTTATTGAGAAGCTAGAAGATCTTTGCGGAAACAATAATAACCCGGATATTTTATTTTTTATACAATGCGCGTTTTTGGAAACAGTGCATATGAGAAATACTGAAAAATATCTAAGGAAATTATCCAAAAGATTAAACAGCAAGTATTTTGGCACGATCATAAAGTCCGGGAGCGGTCTTTTTATTAACGATTTACCCGGTTTTTTAAAAAAGAAAATGTTCAAGATGTTTTATGAACTTGGAAAAGATTTTGGCAGCAACTATTCCCTTGATGAAAAAAAACTGAAAAAAATGGCTAAACCCGATGTAATTCCGGTAATACTGCGGAAAGTATTTATTACATTTATGAACGCGATCTTTTTAAAAAGTTTGTTTACAAAAACTAATTCTTATGAGAAAAGATTTAACGCGCCATACGCTCCGGAGGCTGAATAGTATTAAACAAATGCAAAAACTGCTCTTTAATAAAGAAATATACGAATGGATATTTGAGAGATATATTCCAAAAACCAAAAAATCAATCTGGATTGGTACTGCGGATATCAAGAATGTTCATATTCCCGGGGGTACTTCAAAAAAAGCAAAGCCCTTTTTGGAAGTGCTGGCTGCTTTTTTAAAAAAGGGCATTGAGGTAAAACTGCTCCACGCGAAAGAACCGGGAGAAAGTTTCAGGAATGATTTCGACCGTTTCCCGGTTTTTACCAAATCCCAGAAGTTCGAACGGCTCCTGTGTCCAAGAGTTCACTTCAAAAGTATTATTATCGACGGGAAATACGCCTTTAGCGGTTCCGCCAATTTAACCGGGGCCGGAATGGGAGGCAAACATGCCGATAAGCGTAATTTTGAGTTTTGTTATTTCACCACCGTTCCGGCTGAAGTCCTGGAAGTAAAAAATAATTTCACCGATGTGTTTTCCGGAAAATTCTGCGAGACCTGCCGCCGGAAGGAATTTTGCCCCGATCCAATTGCATAATTATACTTTGATTAAATTGTCTTCATCTTTATAAATTTGCCTTTACGAATCAAGTACTTACTTTTTCCAATTTTAATCGACTGCCCTTCTTTGAGCTTCATAAGGCTTAGAATATCTTCTTCAATAGTATGCACAGAGCCTCCTGTTGCCCGGGCGAGCTCAAGGTACTGAATATTAATCCCATAAAAGGTGCCGCAGAGCACCACCCTTACAGGCCGTTTTAATTTCTTAAGAAGAGAGATATCCCTCATGTTGGATTTATTGTCGGCAATAAGTACAATTTCACTGCAGTCCCCAAACTTTTTAATGCCTGCCATCAAGGCTTCAATATCATTTTCAGGACCATCGCCGCCGCCACCGCCGTTCATTGTTTTATAGGCCAGTTCCGCCACATCTTCAAAGGTGTCGGCTTTCGCGGTATATATTCCGCCTGTTTTTCCAATTTTCTTGGAACTGGTGCGTTTCGCGTCCCCATCATTAAAAAAAGCAAAACTCTTTGTTTCACGCTTCATCATATTCAGTTTAAGCCAGATGACAAGCTGGGCCGTGTGAGGAGTCATGCTTCCTGTTAGATCACTAACGATAAGCATGTTCTTCCATTGTTTATTCCTGTTTAAAATAGTTGGTATGGTTTTATCGCCTACTGTTGCTTTTCCGGAGATCATATCTTTGAGCCGGGCTATTTCAGAACTTCCCCCAACGTTCTTCCGTTCAAGACCATAGTCAAGTACCCCATCATCCATAAACGCGTGATTATCATGAGACTGGGCCAGAAGAGTTGAAGAGAAACCCAGCAACAGCATTATAATAATACGTTTCACCAGCTGTACCCCTTTTTACGTTGTATCATTGTTCTTAGTATCATGGCTTTCCTGTCCCCGGTTTTAAGAATATCAACCTGGGCAAGATCCATTTCAGCAGCATAATAATTTCTCAGCCGGAAATAGGTATACGCTCGATAAAGATAGAGACGATAACTTTTTTTGGTCACTTCTATTCCTTTACTGAATTGAACAAGCGCATTACTGTATTTCTTTTTTGAATAGAGTACCTGCCCAAGGTGAAGCCTGGCATAAAAAAGATCACTCTTTTCCTTCAGGATCTTACGAAGTTGTTTCTCTCCTTTCGCGGGATCTCCGTTACGGACATGGAGGACTGCCAGGTTTATCCTGGCGCTGTAATTCTTGTGATCGAGCGCAACCGCGTCCCGGTAATTTTTCATAGCGTTTTCACGGTCTTTTAAATAATAATAAGCAAGCCCCATATTGGAGACAAACCTGCTCAACCGTTCTTTTTTAGCGGCTTTTTTAAATAGCTCAAGGGCGGTTGGATATTGTTTCAGCCCCATGTAGGCAACACCAAGATGGTTCCAGCAATCGGCACTTTTGTCTTCCCGGCATGCTTCCCGCAAAATCGAAGCGGAATATTTATACATGCCCTTGGACAGGAACTCACGTCCCCTGCGAAGATCTTCCGATTTATCCGAAGATTTTTCGGAGTGCCCTTGATGCGCGAAAAACAAAATCGCGATACAGCAAAGGAGCCCGATGGTTTTTTTCATATTTGGCTGCCACCTGTTTTATTAAATAGTTTTACATGATTTTATAACAATTATAACATGTTGTCAATTGTTTTCGATAGGGGAATCTTTTATGTGTGCGCAGCCATTATTGTAAAATGAGTACGCACACATCTACACGCAGTAAATTATTCTACCGGGGGAGCGGCCTTTGTTCCAATCTCGGGGAGGACATCTTTTTCCGCAGCTCCTTCCGCTGAAGCCATAGCGGTTGCTTCGTCCTCTTCAGCGTTTGCTTCGAGCTCTTCTTCTGTTTCTTCCTCTTCTTCTTTTATAATAAGAGAAGCGTATTTATTTTCATCAAATAAAAACGAAAAGGTTTCCGGAAAAGCATTGACCCTGGAATCGCTTCGGGATTCCCGGTCCCTGTTTTTATCATTCAGAGAGAAATCGACCTCTTTAAGATCGGTATAATGATAATATTCTTCCGTAGTCTCATTGGCTCCCCGGATAATAGCGTACATCTTTTCAATGTTTACGTTAACATAAATCGGGATACCGGGATTTTCTCTCATAAGATAATTGAGCTTATCTTTTTTACTTTTCATCTTTTCTTCTATTTCCGGCATAAGAGCTTCTCGATCCAGTAAGATCTGCTCTTCTTCCTCAAGTCTTTTTGCTTCAGGAAGTTCCTGACCGGATTGAGAGACTTTTTGTCTAACAATATCAAAATTTCCTTCTTTTATTGCCGCTTCAAGTTCTTTGTTTCCAAAAGCTTTTTGAAAGAGCATTGCCTTCGCAATCATCGTTTTTTCAGATTCAACAATTTTTTTATCTGTGTCTTTCAGCTTGGAAGTTCCGGTTTTTGTCTGTTTCGTAGGAATCATTTATTGCCTCCATAAGTATAAAAAAAATAATTTGATAAATAGCAACTGTTTGCGGTCAATTTGAAATTGACTCTTTTTCTTCTGCTTTTCCGCCTGCTTTCTTCTCTGCTTCTTTTTCTTTTTCCGCGTCTCTTTCTTTTATAATATCACGGAATTCCCAGGATCTGCCGATCTTCTGAAATTCCCGTTTGCATCCTTTAATAAGATGTTTAAATGATACAAGATTGCCGTCACCGTCATCGGCCGCGTAGAATGCCGCTGCCAGGGCACAGTTCTTGATATTTCCCCCTGAAATCTTGAGCTTTTTTGCCACAAAATCAAAATCCATATCTTCAGCAAGGGGCATCTCTTTTGGAAAGATCCCTTTCCATATACGAAGCCGTGATTCTTCTTCGGGAAAAGGAAAATTGATAGAAAACTGGAGTCTTCGCTCAAAAGCGTCATCCATATTTTTTTTGATATTCGAAGCCAGGATTACAACTCCGTCGTATTCATCGATCCGCTGCAGCAGGTAGCCAACTTCAATATTCGCGTACCGGTCATGGGAATCCTTAACTTCAGTCCGTTTCCCAAACAGGGCGTCCGCTTCATCGAAAAAGAGTATGGCATTACTGGTTTCCGCTTCTTCAAATATCTTACTGAGATTTTTTTCGGTTTCACCGATATATTTACTAACCACCGTTGACAGGTCAATTTTATACATATCGAGATTTAACTTTTTCGCGATAATATCGGCTGCCATTGTTTTACCTGTTCCCGGAGGGCCGTAAAACAGGGCGCTGAATCCTTTTCCCGAGGAAAGCTTCCGGTCGAATCCCCATTCATTATATACAATATGCTTAAATCGTACATTTGTTATGATTTCCTTGAGCTGGGTCTGGTTCTCATCCGGCAGGATCATATCTTCCCACTCGTACCGGGGTTTGATCTTCTGAGCCAGCTTCTTAAGGCGCTGGTTGGAATGAATGTGACAGGCTTCATAAATATCCTCAATACTTAATTGAGGTTCCCGAGGTGATCGCCAGAAGGCCTGGTTTGCTGCTGTAGCAACGGCGTCCCTGATTTGCGCGCTGCTGAGGTTGAATTTTCCTGAAAGCTCTTTAAGATCGAGATTTTCCACAGTAGGATGATTATCCAGGTTTTGTTCCCAGAGATCTCTTCGTTTCGCGTATGCCGGTACCGGTAAATTGATTTCAATAAATGTATGACTGGCAAATTCTCCGTGAATATTAACGGGGTATTGACTGTCAATAAACGTAAGCCATGAGTCATTATTAAGCGCTTCAAGGAGAGACCGTCTCAGGAAAAAGACCTGTTCGTCCTCACTGAATATATGGTCACAGTTCCGCAAATACAGGGCTGCCGGAACAAGCATGCTTTCACGTATGGCAAGGCTTATGACATCATCAAAAGGAGTATTAAGGTTCATACAGGCTTCAAGATCCACAACAATAAGCGGTATTCCAATTTCACGGCACAATACTGCCGCGATTTCTCTTTTGTCGGCTCCGTATGACCCGTGAAAAGAAAACACATAACGCTGGCTGATATTTTCTTCTTTTTGGTCATTATAGAAGTCAATGAAATTTATTAGTTGATCTATTATTCCTTCAGGTAAGACAAGCTGATCCAGTTCCTGGTTGGTATAATAAAGATGTGATATTGCTGCTATTTTTTCTTCTATAAATTGGCTTCCCAGGAGAAAGCCGGAAATTCTGCTGTTTACCCGTAATTCCTGCGAGAGAAGAGGCATTGCGGAATCGAAATCATTATCCAGGAATTCAATAAGATTATACTTAAATAAAGGGGAAAGATGTGAAAAATATTCCCTGGTATCTATTTTTTCTTCAAATGATTCGCTAACAAGGTTCAAAATCAGGTCTACACTGGGATGCTTTTTGGTAACATCATTCTGCAAGAAGGAAAAGACCTTCCGGTATTTTAAATCAATCTCAGGAGCCAGGCATATTGCCAATATCTCTATTTCAAGAGAGGAGAGCTCAAAAAGCTTTGCCAGGGTAAACAGGTTAAGCTCAATTCCCATATCTACACTGGTTTCTACCTTTTGCTCAATCCCTTCATGGATTTTCTTAAGCGATTGGGACAAACGCCCTATTTCTTCGTTAGAATAGCCGGCTTTTTTTGTCCATTCCTGGCCAATTGGTCCACCGTCAATGATATCATCGATCTCATCTTTTGAGACAAATAATCCTTTGTATTTGGCAAATTCATAGCCGTGTTTGTCTTCTGCCTCGTTTTTTATGACTTCAATGTGGAGCCGAAGATCGACCAATAAAAGTTCATCATATATATGTTCAAGGCTGTCATTATAATGTTCGCTCATATCATTCCACTTTGCTTCTTTATTATCAATTTTGCAAGAAAATTTTATATCTCATTACAGGTGTTGGGCACGGAAAAGAATTGACTCAATACATAAATATACATTAATTAAACCTGGATGACAATCTTTTTTTTTATTTAAAAGATTCATGCCCTTTAGGAGAAGCAAAATGACTAAAAATTTGAAATTAATCCTGGCGGCTTCAATAATTGGCGAGGTAATACTTGTTCTTTTTATTGGATGTATGAAATGTTCTAATAATATAACGCAAGTTCTTCAAATGGTTCCTGAAACAGAGAAGAACCTTAACATGTTTATGACTGCAAAAACCACTTCCCAGGACTGCTTAAATGAAGCTATTGCACAAAACAAATGGTATTATTCCATTCCAGAGTTTAATGCCTTTGAGACCTTTTTAGAGCGATGTCTGGAAAACGCAATTCCTGTTAAAGAGACCTGTTCCGACATTCACTCCTGTGATTCTATAACTAAATTGCTCACGTGGACTGTTGGATATTGCTATGAAAAAGGCATCAAAGGCTTCCAGGGCTGCATCTCTATTTCCAGTGAAATTATGAATTACTGTAAGAAATAGGATCAAGGAAAATTAAAATCGCGAAAAAAAATTGACTCAATAAATAAACATGCCCTTTAGGAGAAGCAAAATGACTAAAAAATCGAAATTAATCCTGGTGTTTTCAATAATCGGCGGGATCGCGCTTGTAATTCTTCTTGGGTGGATGAGCTGTTCTTATTTATTATCGCAATTTGCTCCTGAATTGAATGAAATGGCTGTTAAGACCGACAAAGAAGTTGATGCGTTTTTGACCGCGAAAACCACCTCAGAGGACTGTGTAAATGAAGCTTTTGCGCGATCCGGGAAGGATTCTTCCTTTTCAAAGCTGGTTGAGCAAAGAATCTTTGCGAAACGCTGCCTGGCGAGCGCAATTCCCGTAAAAGAGACCTGTTCCGGGGTTTACTCCGGTGATTCCATGATTGAATCGATTATGTGGGCTGTTGATTATTGCAAGGAAAAAGGACTGACCGGAGACCAGGGCTGCAACAGCATCGCCCAGGAAATATTGGAGCATTGTAAGAGGCAGGATCAAGGGACAAGGTAAAAGGGGCAAGTGGGGAGTAAACTGCCTTTAATTTAAACTCCCTTTGTTGTAGAGGTATTTTTCTGTTTCCAGGATGGAGAGAAGCAGGCCCTCAGGCTCTTCGTATTCGTCCAGTTCGGTTCCAAAGATGCCGGATACACTGTCCGATTGGGCTGGGATCTCTATGACGGTTAAGCCGAAATAAAAAGCCTGAACCCAGACCTGGAGCAGGATTCCGTGAGTGTCATCGGTTAATTCCATGTTTTCCATGGATTTTATACGATACCCTTTAATAGAAGAAAGTGGGTCTGTAATGTCAAATTCGGTTATTTCTTTCAGGTCTGCCGCGATATCTTCTGTTATTTTTATATAGTTTTCCGGAATCTCTTTATAATGATAATTTTCCAGGACCCTGCTTGAGGTCACTATATCATACCCATAGGCCAGGTTCTCGAAAATAGGGGGAAGCTCTTTGGAAAAGTCATCACTTTCGGGATCGAGAGTTATCATACAGTCATATCCCATATCCCTTGCGTATTCATACCCGTTAATAAAAACAGCTCCATAGCCAAGTTCCATATCACGCTTAATGCATTGTATCCATGGCTCCTTTTCAAGCTGCTCAGATGTATTATCTGTTGAGGCATCATCAATAATCAGCAGATCCGCACCTTTTGGTGGTGCATAATGACTGAGCGATTCAATTAAAAATTGTATTTTGTTGTGCAGGGGTATTATTATTAAAGTTTTCATTGGAACAGGTTGGAGAAACCGGTAATTTTTGTCAATTATTTAGTTTTTTTGAATTAGTCTGCACCAAAAATTGACGATTTGCGGTCCAATCAGTATATTGGTATACAAGAACTATTATTCACGCCGTGTCGCCCCCGTCATTTCGGCTCCTTATAAAAAACAACACCTATACCAGGAGAAATACTTATGAGAAAATATTTTTGTATTCAGACACTCTTTTTTGGGCTCACTCTTCTAATTGCAGCCCTGAGCCCCCTTCTTACGGGCTGCGGCTCCGGTTTCAGCGGAGACTCTCTCACTTCCCCGGTGATCAATTCTTTTAATGCCGAAACCAAAACCCTGTTTTTGGACCGGAATATTTTATCCACGAAACTGGAAGTTGACGCTTCCGATGACGGCAGCATCAGATCATTCTCGTTTGAAATCGTTTCCGATCCCACGGGCGGGTCTCTTTCGGGCAATGATACGGCCCTGGGCAAGATCTATACTACGGGCGGTTCAAGCACCGGTGTGGTAAAGATCAAAGTTACCGTTACGGATAACGACGGTACCAGCTCTGAGCAGGAGTTATCTATTACCGTTACGAAATCGATCTACCGGATAAATGACACGGAAGGGGGCTTTTCCGGCTCCCTGGATGACTCGGACTGCTTTGGCTTTTCTTCCGATAATATCGGTGACCTGGACGGGGATGGCGTTATTGACATTGCCGTGAGTGCCTATCTTGATAATGACGGGGGTACCGACACCGGCGCGGTCTATATACTTTTTTTGAATAAAGACGGTTCCGTGAAAAAAGACCAAAAAATCAGCAGTGAAAAAGGAAATTTTTCCGGTACTCTTGACGCAGAAGACCGCTTTGGTATCTCCGTTGCGGGCATTGGTGACCTGGATGGAGATGGCGTTGTAGATATTGCTGTTGGCGCCGATCGTGATGATGACGGAAGCACAAACACCGGCGCGGTCTGGATCCTTTTCCTGAATGCCGACGGTACGGTAAAATCTCATCAAAAAATAAGCGCCACTGAAGGGGGCAGCCCCTCGGGCGGTTTACCCGAATGGGAAGCAGGCAACAGCTTTGGTAGTTCCGTTGAGGGGCTTGGTGATCATGACGGTGACGGCATTCCCGACCTTGCTGTTGGTGCTCACCTTGAAAACAATGGCAATAGCAATGAGGGTGCTGTTTTTATCCTTTTTTTAAACCGTAACGGTACCATCAAGAACCATTATAAAATCATTGATACAAGCCCTAATCTAATCCTCTCCCTTGAAGGTGGAGATTATTTCGGTAATTCCGTTGCTTCGCTGGGCGATCTTAACAATGACGGTATCGGCGATATTGCCGTGGGTGCCTTCGGCGACAATAACAGCGGGCCCGACGGAATTGGTGACGCCGATGCCGGTGCTGTTTACATCATTTTTCTTAATTCCGACGGCTCCGTTAAAGATGTCACGGGGTCCGGTGTTGGGTACCAGGTAATGACCCAGGGAAATAACATCATCGGTAGTCTTCTTTCCCCTTCCGATTCTTTTGGTGTTGCTGTTGAAAATATCGGCGATATTGACGGTGACGGGGTTGTTGACCTGGCCGTTGGTGTTGAAGGTGACGACGACGGCCTGCCCAACTCGGGCTCGGTTTATATCTTTTTTATGAACTCCGACGGTACCATGAAAAGTTTTCAGAAAATCTGCAATGACAGCGGGAATTTCAGCAACAGCTCCGACAATCACACGATCTCGGCTCTGGAGTTCTTCGGCCGGTCCATTCTTTCCCTGGGTGATCTTGACGGTGACGGGGTTGAAGATATTGGCGTGGGCGCCTATAACTTCGATAATGGGAACACGGACTCAGGTACCCTGTGGATGCTGCACCTGAAGTCTGACGGGTCTATTGTTTCGAATTAGCTCCTATAAAATTCTCCATTGTAACCGGCTCTCTTTTTTAGAAAGGGGCCGGTTACGTTTGATTTTTGGCTCTTTTTAAATAGAAGAAAGTGGGTCTGTAATGTCAAATTCGGTTATTTCTTTATTAAAGTTTTCATTGGAACAGGTTGGAGAAACCGGTTTTTGTTGTCAATTATTTAGTTTTTTTGATACAGCAAAAGACTTGACAACAAAATAATTTAGAATATCTGAGAAGAGCAAGAGAAATCGAAGAAGAATTCTATCAAGAAAAATTTCGAGGGTAAAAGATGAAAGATGACAGTTTAGCTCAAAGCATATTAAACCTTTATAAAACAGTTAAAGATGACAGTAATGCTACCTTTGCAACTATTGGACATAATTTTTCTAATTCAAAAATTTACGAACCATTAGTTCATACATCAAAACTCTTTGGCAAAGTACCAACAAACAGGCACATTTTAGAAGACCAACTAGAAGAGTATCCATTTTAATAAGGTTAGAAATTATGCCGGAAGTAGATGATATTATCAATGAAACTGCACAAGAAATAGATGATTATGTCTCTTATACTTCTGCATTAGAAATGATCGCAAAAGAGTTCAATCTTCCCTTTAATGCATCTCCTTTATATAACTTTAGAGACGCATTAAACCACTATAAAAGTTTATATGAAAATAGTGATAATATTGACAAAGTCAAAATTGAGGAAAACTCAATTTATGAACATCTATTTCGTGGTTTGAAAGATATAATTATATACATAACAATTAGTTTAAAATTCAAACTGCAATTTTATTCAAATGATGTCATCACCTTTGATAGTTTTTCAAAAAAAAATGAGTATAGAAAATTAATTCACAAATTAAAAAATATAGAGTTGGATATACGGGCAAATTCCGAATCAATGTGCCTGCGGACTCTTGCACCATTTATTGACAGATTGAATGAAACAATTGAAGATATTAAAGCAACTCTTCAATCAGATAATGCAATTTATATATTGAACAAAAGAATATAAGCAAAAACTCACCTACTCCACTCCAACCTGATGTATCACATTACCAAATAAAGTTAAACTTTTTTCCATTTTTACTGCCGAACTTTTAAACAGGGAAGTATACGGAGAAAAGAGAAGAAAAACAATACAAACAGGTAAACAATGTTTCCTTTTGTGAATTAAAATTTTTTTCTCAAAATATGTTCGTTTTTTTAAAATTAATTTGCCTTCCCAGGAAAAATTATGTATATTTAAACAGTGGCCTGTTATTGAATAGTAAGAAAATGTACAAAATTCGAATTTTGTTTATATAAATATAAAATGACAAACAAATCCGAAGCCCCTTTCTAACCTTTCAAAAACATCTCCACACTCAAACCCATCCGGACGGTATGTGCTGCTAAATAGAGGTTGCGGTACAAAAAAATGCATACCTGGCTGGGAAAACCAATATATAAAAAAAGAAATTGGTTTACTATGTTTTTGTAACTCTGTGCAGAGAGAGTGCCCCCCACCTGTCGACACAGAAAGAGAAAAAGACATACCTATTAAAGGTCATAAAGTAGGAGTACTTTAAAGGAGGAGTCGATGTTCAGGTTAATGAATAGACTGTTTGTTATTTTTGCGTGTGTGGGGATTTTAATCTCCGGTTTTTCCGGCTGCAGCCAGGAAGAAGTTTACAAGTTCCAGAGTCACGACAACCGTAGTTTTAAATTATGGGAAATATTTGATGAAACTCCGGCTATTAAGTCGATGTTTTCAACACTTGACCCGGGGGAGTTTAATGATAAACTCGACGAGCTCATCAGCTCCGACCCTGCCTTAATGGTTGATGTGTTACGAGCCCTTTCCGAAACCGCCTATGGCGATGATCCTGCCTTTCCGCAAGCTATTGAAGACCTTGCCGAGAGTTTAACCACTTTTAACAATGTATACACCGACAAAGAGGATGAACTGAACAGCACTATCGACGTTGTTGAGAACGTTCTGGATATTGATCCCGCGGTTATGACCGGTGGGGTAGACTCTATAACCGATCTTCTTAAGGCCCTGCAAAATACCGACCAGACTTATTCCTGGGATCTTTTCAGCCCCGGGCAGGAGTTTGATGATGTTGGTACGAATGGTATTGCCCGCTTAATTGACAGTCTTGATTTTGTTCATGAACTCTACGACGGCGAATCCATGACCAATACTACTGAGTTTGTTCAAAACTTTCTTCAGGCCATACAGGACGATAATGTTGATGTTGAAGCCCGGATTACGGAAATTATTGAATATCTCGAAAAACCCGGTACTGAATTTGACAGTGTTGAGGCTACTGAAAAAGAGGTTGCCGACTGGATGGGTGGCGACTCCAACAAAGTTGCTATCACCAATTTTCTTATGGGGGAATTCGACACTGAAGTGGCCGATTACATTGGTATCTACCCCATGATAAAGTCTCCGGTTCTGAGCGCTGCGGTGCTCCCTGACAATTTCGATAATCTTCAGCTTCCTTCATATATAACGACCGAAGACGATTATAAGAATTTTATTAAACGAGGCCGCTGGCTTCTCGATGCCACTACTCAGCTTCTTTCGGCTTCTCCGAAATCGCTCTCCGCGAAGTATGATACGCTCGCTCCTTCTACCGATGATACGCATATTTTAAAATCATTTTTCTCGTCTCTGAATAATGACATGGTTTATTATGATGATTTTGAAACATTAAAACTTTTTGATTATGACAATAACGAGCTGCTCAAGTGG
>JAAENB010001051.1 GCA_024224995.1 bacterium
CCTGGCCGGAGCATCTTCGCAAAATAGACCCCGGTATCAACACAGTTTCTGACCTATTTTTTCCCTGCTTCGCAGGGTCAGGTGCTCTCAAGAAACTAAAATCCAGAACCGGGCCTTCTTTATGACGAGGGGCTTCAGCCCCTCGCTATGAGAAAAACCTATAGCCCTGGGAAACTAATTTATTAATAGAGCCAGTTTTACCGGAAGATGTTATCCGGGGTTCTGTTCTGTGGCCCTATGGGGTGCGACCCCTGCGAGGGGTTGGGGGGCCGATGGAAACAGACCCCGGTATAACCGCAGTTTCTTCCGTATTATTTCCTTGCTTCGCAGGTGTCATTCTCTTAACCGATCACCGATCACCCGGCCCAAAGGGCCTCCGATTACCTTCTTTCTTATTCTTCCAACTGCTTGAGCTCTTCGTCAAAGACCAGTGCCTTTTCGTCGTATTCTATAGTGTAGCGCTCGAATTCTTCGTACAGGGAATCTATTTCTTTCTGGCAGGTATGGAGTTCTTTTGACAATTGGGCTATTTTCTCTCCTTCTCCTGCGGAAGATGCTTCGATTATTGCCGTATTCAGTTTTGCCAGTATTGCTTCATTTTCCTCTATGGATGCCTCTATTTTTGAGATTTTTGTCTCCAGCGGTTTAATGGCTTTCGACCGGCGGGTGGTGATGTCGGCCCTGAGCTTGCGCAGGTCTTTTTTATTGATGGGCTCTTTTTTTTCCGCAAGCCCTTCTTCCCCGGTCCTGCCCTGGTTGACCGGTTCTTCATCTTCCCAGCCTATTTTTTCCAGGAAACTCTGGTAGCTGCCTTCGTGGATGTGAACTCCGTCGCTCTGGAAGACCACGAACCTGGTTGCCAGGGTGTTGAGGAACATCTCATTGTGAGTTACAATTATTACAGCACCATTGAATTCATCAATGGCAGCCATAAGCGCGTCGCATGATTCCATATCGAGATGATTTGTGGGCTCATCCAGGAGCAGGAGGTTGGATGGTGTAGCCAGTAATTTTCCCAGGAGTACCCTGCTTTTTTCCCCTCCCGACAATACGCTTATTTTTTTAAGCGCGTCATCTCCCTGGAACATTACCGCCCCGGCAATA
>JAAENB010001052.1 GCA_024224995.1 bacterium
AGCGTCGGGCGAGTGCGGGGGGCAAGACCGATGAGTGTTGAGGGCCTTGCAAACGACAATTTGGCTCAGCTCGACGATGTGCAGATCCGAGAGTACGCAGAGATGGCACAAGCCGAGATCGAACGGTTGGAGGGGCTGACGATGGACCTCGCTGACGCGTTGTGGAACTGGTGGGGTGACGGGTCAGACGCCGCCTACAACGACACAGAGCATGCCGTCTGGTGCGAGTTCGACAACGTGCCTGCCGACTGCCTCTGCGGCCGATCCCTGTTCCCGGAGGCCAAGACCAATGAGTGACACCTACCCGCATTGCAACGCGAAACGCCGCACAGGGCCTCGGCCCGCTACCTGCCATGAGCCCAAAGGCCACGACGACGGCGATCACCGGTGGCTACCCGACGAGTTCGTGTCGCAGATGTTCCGGCAGGAGAACAAGACCAATGAGTGACGACCTGCTGGGCCGGCTGCGACGGAAGGGTCGCTGGGTGACCGTCAAACGGGTTCCCCTGTTCCCTCAGGAGAACGAGGAAGAATGGCGCCCAGACGCAGACAGCGCCGAGGCCGCCGACGAGATCGAACGGTTGGAGGCCGAGAACGCCGATCTGCGGTCCCGGGCCTCGTCCACATTGCCCGCAGCGGTGAAGGCGGCCGCGTCGGC
>JAAENB010001053.1 GCA_024224995.1 bacterium
AACTGGGGGCAGACGTAACCCTTCTTATGGGGCCGGGAAGAGCCCGGCTGGCGGAACCAACGGAACGGTTTAACATCATCAAGTTTAAATACTATGAGGAAATACTGAGCCTGGTAAAAGAGCATGTGGGCGCGAAAAAACATGAAATAATGATCCACTCTGCGGCAGTGGCCGATTATACTCCTGTTGAAACAGGAGCGGGAAAAATAAAATCCGGAAAGGATGAACTTGTTATCACCCTTAAACCAACCATCAAGATTGTAGACCTTATTAAGGAAATAGATCCTTCTCTATTCCTGGTAAAGTTCAAACTGGAAGTCGATTTGCCCGAAGAAAAACTCATCGACATCGCCTACAACAGCATGCTTCACTCAAAAGCCGATCTTATTGTAGCGAATGATTTTACCACGGTGTCGAATAATCATAAAGCCTTTATTATTGATCCGGAAAAGAATATTGAATCTTTTACGGAAAAAGAAGTTATCGCCCTTAATGTTTTAAAGACCATAGCGGCAAGGGTGTAGGGGAGGCCCTGTGGGCCGGGTAACCGGTGATCGGTAATCGGTAAAAACAGACTCTCTTCCCGGGAAAACGTCTCTATAGAGCTTTTTTTCCTTTCGCAATACTGTTGTTCATTCTATTTTCCTGTTGTTCATTCCCTTTCCCTGTTGTTCATTCCTTCTCACCTAGCGTTCATTCCATATCTGTTGATTTCATAAATGGATTTGTTATTTTATAAACAAGAGAAAAAGAGTTTATAAAGGATAGAGAAAATGAAAACAACAATAGATAATTTTTTAAAAGGAACAGAATACTGCGATTGTAATAATCCCGAGATACGGAAACTTGCTTATGGAATCACCCGGCATTGTGATAATCAGCGAGACCAGGCAGTAGCTATATTTTACTGGGTACGGGATAATATCAAATACCGGCTGGGTTTCTGGAACATGAAAGCCTCTGAAACCCTTGAGGAAGGAGCCGGAACCTGCACGAATAAGGCGAATTTATTTGTAACGCTTCTTCGGGTCTGCGGAATACCGGCCGGTTACGGGATTATGAAAGTGTCGGGACAGGATTATTTTGGTCCCGTAGGAGTTCCCCTGGTAACAAAAAATGTAAAAAAACATTCAACGCATATTTATGCGGCTGTATGTCTGGATAATAAATGGTTTCATGTAGACCCTTCTGATGATTTTGAATTATGCGACAATATGCATCATTTAAGTTACACCTGCAAGCTGGTGGACTGGAGCGGAATCTCTCACGCGAAGCTGCATATTGATGAAAAACATATTATTAGCGACCATTTCCCAATTGATACCATTGATCATATCATGCGTAAGAAACCCAGGGCTGCAAGTCCTTTGTTTTATAAATTCGCAAATGATGTTTTATTTTTTTTCCGAAAGGAAGGGAAAAATATCACCCCTTCTGATAACTATGACCCCCAGTTTAAAAAATATTACCGTCGCTATCATACCAGGGATTACCTGGCTCTGCTCTTTTTTAATTTTAAAAATGGCTTAAAAACTAAATATTATAATTTTGTTATTGCTTGCAATGCAATATATAGTAAAATAGCGATGTCGTACAAACCGGGATTTGAATCTAAAATTAAGCGAGAATACAATGGATAAAATACTGGAAAATAAAAAAATACTCATTACAGCCGGGCCGGTCTGGGTTCCCATTGACCGGGTCCGCGTTATGACAAATACCTTTGGCGGAGCGCTGGGAGCGATTATCGCGCAAAAGGCCTATGAACTGGGGGCAGACGTAACCCTTCTTAT
>JAAENB010001054.1 GCA_024224995.1 bacterium
GTGGTGCGAAGCAGAAAAGATTGATAATCTTTTCAACGAAGTGAACCGCTTGCGGACGGGATGCCAAAGGAAAAAGAACAAGTAGAAGAATGGAAATTTATTATTGAACTGTTCCTTAGCTTAATCCGTAGAAACTTCGTTGATTAAATTATCTATTATTTTTTTTCTTGACTCTAAAAGTCTAACAGATCGATCACGAGGTAATTGGTTCATGAAATTCAAAGCTTTTTCTTTTTTAGATTGATATAAGTATGTTAATTCATCCAATAAAATGATCAGATTGAAATCATTTTCATAACTAATGAGATCTCGTACATATGGATACTTTCGCAGTTCTTCCTGACTGAATTCAAATATGAGCTTTTGAGCTAAAAATTTTGACAAGAGTAAATTTTCATTGGCTCCGGCATGCCTGAAAGCCATTGTGTGCCGATTGCATTTTCTCATTTCATCGAAATTATTTATATAATATTCTGCCACCTCATTACCAGCTATTTTCTTAAAATAACCTTCTTTTTGAGTGAATATCAGACACGGCATAGACATTTCAGACATAGAAGAACATTCACCAAATATGCAATTATTCATGCTTTCTAAAAAATATGGCTTGAGTTCATCCATGTAGGGATCCATATAATTAAAAGGTAACCGACCACCAAACAAACTACATGGACTCAATTTGCGATATAAAGGAGAAAAATCATGCTGCAATTTCATTAATTCGCACCTATTATTTGAATTGAATAGATAACTCACAAGAAAAGAAAGCCTATATTTATGATGTTCAAAAATGTCCTTTATTTCGTACCCTTCTGAGAGAAAGTTTAACGATTTCAACACTGTTTCAAATCCAGACAAAATAGTGTATTGCATAATTACTACGTCAGGAGAATAGTAATTATCCATATAAACTTGAGCCCATTCATCCCAGAAATTAATAATATGCTTTTCATACATATCGCTCAAATCACTTATGTGAGTAGTATCTTTGGTGTGCATGAACTGCTCTAAAAGCAAGAGTACTTTATTCGGTTCTGGTTGATGTTTTCGTATCCACGCAGCAGAGTCCACCTTAAAATAGGGGTTTTCCGTCTTTCCAATGTATTCGTACAATAAAATGATTGTTGTATCATTTGTGAACAACTCTTCGTTAAGCCTTAAAATAAGGTTATTAGTGTCAACCCTCGATCCTTCATATTCTTGAGTGTTTGAAAAAACTGTTTCATTCTGTGAAAATAAGGGCAAATTAAACGCAACCAGAAGGAAGAATACGTATTTTACTTTTGTTGTCATTTTCTGATATTTTATGCTGCATAAGGAATGAGGATTAAATAAAATTACAAAGTTTTGGGTTAGGATTTTTTGTTCCTGATGAGGCATGAACAAGCGACCCCAATGGGCAAATGTCCAAGGGTACATTTGAGCGAGAGAACCACTTGCAGATGGGATGCCAAAGGGAAAAGAACAAGTAGAAGAATGTAAATTTATTATTGAACTGTTCCTAAGCTCGACTTTAGCCATTTACCCAGCACGAGCCGCCATAAAAATCAAATGTTCAAAAAAATCAGAGTCGAATAAATTCGTGTCGGGTGTTTTTAGCGACACGAATTTATTCTGAGATCGCCAAATACGGTATCTCACCGAAGCTATAGCATCCGAGAAAGTCGGATGTTCTTTTTGATACCATGCAGTTTTAAAAACAGTCAATTTTTTGTTTTCAGACAAGCAATCTGCCCATATAGTGACCAGACTATACAAACTCATCAGCACTGGGGTAGTTCGAGCAATACTTGAGTCGGACCACTGTCGTTGTGTCTCTACGCCAAGATGAGCTCTTACTTCTTCGAAAGTAACTTCAACGTTCCAGCGTTGGGTAAAAAAGCAGACAATGTCTTTAGCCATCATTCCTATGTCTGTACACAAAATACTACGCGCTTCCAGTTTTCCCTCCGGGTCTCGTACCAGTACCCAGCGACAAGGAACGGGAGGTTTGCCACCACTATACCATATAGCTGTACCTGTAGCTATTTCCATGAGTTTGTTTTGTACTCCATACCATTGGGAAAAACGAACCTTTTGCCATTCGGTCTTAGGGTCGTTCAGACGTTCTTTCAAATTTGGTTGACGCTTTCCTTTTATGGGTTTGCGTCCTGGTTTATTAGCAGGTCGTTCACTTGGTGGCGGATCATACAGTGCAGCATCCATGCGAAAACTTACAATCCAGATAACCCGATCCATGGTAGAGGCCAGTAGATTCAGGACTGCATAAGTGTGATCTCCCAACATGATGATCTTATCCAAGGGCAACCAACGACTCAGTTGTAAAGCTAATTGTCGAGCCCAATCCGTGAGTTTCTTATGAACTTTGCCTTTTTGTTCATAATAACGTTTAGACGGGGCTAACACCGTCATAAATGGCAATGCCCAGATGCGATTAGCCCAACTTACAGGAGTCACAAACATCAGGCATAGCCACCTCAACCCACTACATTTGACCACATGACTTTTTGAAGATCGAACACTATCCCGGTAAATACCCCGTGCTCTGATTGTCTTGCCCCAACGGCGTTCTATGGTTTCATCAAGAACAAAAACCAAGGGGTCGTTCTTCGTATGACAAAAACGCATGATAAGTACAAATAATAATATCTTGGCTCCTTTATAGGCACTCCATCTGGCTCGGCTAAGCACTCGATGATAATTGTAAAAACCCTTTTCATCTTTCAAGCCCAGAGATCGTAAAACTGAACAAACAGTTCGCTTCCCTTTGGTCAATATAGCTCCCAACATTAATAAACCTGCACGATTAAAAACCTTTTCAGTTGAAAAAAGAGGAGCAAATTGCGATATTAGCTTCGAGAACTCAGCGGGGAGAGTAAACATAATGTATGAATTTTTTGTGAATTCAAATTTACTCTTTTCCTCTGAGTTCCCTTTTTTTATTTCAAATGGCTAAAGTCGAGCTTAGAATAATCAAATTCTTCGAAAACGTCCCATCTGCCATCTAAAGTAGCTTTAAAAGCACTCTCTCCTCCAAGTATTAAATTTTTATAGGCTGCCGTACTTTTACTTCTAAGCAAAAAGTATATGATTCCCCCAAATTGTTTCGTCAAGTTATGCCATTCTTTTTTTGAGGGTAAATGCCAACCATCAGGGCATGCATTCATGGCACTTTCCCAAATGTATAGCCGGCCATATTTTTTTTCTTTTATGGTATCCTCCTTATAAATCCATGAATTATTACCAGTGCTATCATCATAGTTTAAATTTTGCGCCATCCAGGTCTTTCCCTTTATTGAAATGGTTTTATAAGTCTGATCATCTCGCTCATCAACAATAGAATTATAAGTGATTTGAGATTGCACCAGAATTTGGTTAAAAGAGAAAATCACCCACAAAAAGGAAAACAATAGTAAGGTGATTAATATCAACTTACCGATACTTCGTGTTCCCCCTTTCCTTTTTATTTCATATGGCTAAAGTCGAGCTTAGAATAATCAAATTCTTCGAAAACGTCCCATCTGCCACCTAAAGTAGCTTTAAAAGCACTCTCTCCTCCAAGTATTAAATTTTTATAGGCTGCCGTACTTTTACTTCTAAGCAAAA
>JAAENB010001055.1 GCA_024224995.1 bacterium
CCCTATCCCTTTGAGTCCGGGTATAACTGGTATGAAAGCTGGCCCGATCCTCAGCCGTAATTAAAGGCATATGAAAAACAAAAAGGAGGAGTTATGAAAGAACTAACAAAACAAATGATAAAAATATTAAAAAGAATATTAGTTATAAGCATGATGCTCTTTGCCTTTGCCGTTATTACGGAAACCGGTCTGGACGCGTCACGGCTGCACCAGGAGGATGGAATATATCCAAATCATAGTGTTGAATATGTTCGAACCCTTAACAGGAACGCGTCTACGGATGTAGACGCCGCTTTTTATAATCCTGCGGGTTTAGCCTTCTTATCTGAAAAAGGGCTTTATGTAATGGTCAGCAGTCAAACCTATTACGCGAAGCGGGCTCATACAATGGACTACTACGCGATAAAATACGATACAAAAGATTATATGCAGACGTTTCATTCAAGAGATACCTTCAAAGGAGGACTTCCGGATGAATACTCTGCCGAACTGGTGGCGCCCAGTCTTCCGGATATTAATATAGTTTATAAAGAAAAAAAATGGGCGGCCTTTTTTGATTTTTCCATTATGCAGGCCGCAACCAACATGACCTTTGATCAGGGGCTGGCAATTATGGACTGGGGAAACCTGGCAACCAAAGAGACCGAACTCGCCGATACGGAAACCGATATATTCAATTCCGTACAGCGGGATGCCCAGGCCGTTCGGAATGAGCTCTATCTCGGATTTACTGTGGGAGGGACATACCGTTTGTTTAAATGGCTTTCCACATCTCTGGGGGTGCGATATATTAACGCGAAAGGGAATATGCTTATTACTATGAAAGATATTTCCTATACCGTAAACAGTACCCAGACCTATATGAGCGATGACCAGGAATGGAATATCGATACCGATACCGCTGGTCATGGTTTTGGTTTCATAATCGGAACTCATTTTAAACCGGGTCGTGTTTTAAAACCCTTGCAGGGGCTCGACATTGGACTCAGGTATGAGTTTTACGCGCCAATGGCATTGACAAAGACAACCAACCATTTCCAGGTTCCTTCAACATTGGAAATGAGCGGTTCTCTTGATGTTTTTAAGGACGGAACAGCCGGTCCCGGAGAAATAACCTACACAACAGGGAATGGAGTTTCCGATCTCAAAGTAACCTATCCGCAGCAGATTTCCCTGGGAGCTTCATACTATGTCCTGAAAGACTTGAAAGCTGAAGCCTCAGGAGAGATAACCTTGCGTAATCTTCGCGATCTCGACGGAAGAGAGGACGATTATAACCTGGGATACCGGGTTGGCGGCTGCCTTGAATACGCGATCATTCCGGAAATCAAAATGAGTGCCGGGTACCTGTACAATGATTTTGGCATTAAGCCGGAAAAACGAGATGAAGCCGATTCCCTTCTTACCAGCCACAGCGTTTCTTTTGGATTCGGTTTTAAGGTTAACGGCAGACTCAATGTATCTATTGGCGCCTTTTATATGTTCTATCAATCTGAAACTGTACGCACTACCGAATATACCGATGTGACCTATCCAACATATCACGCTCTTGAAAAAAGTTTTGATGAAACAAGATTTAGTGTTGGATTTGGTCTTACCTACCGGTTCCTGGGAACAGAATCGGGATCAAAAAGCTCAGATGGAGAAATGAGTATCAAAATGAAGCTAAGCAATTCGGCCGGCTCGTCGGATACAAAAGAAAAAAATGAAAAGGAGGTGTAAGAGAATGAAAAATATAACAGGCAAAAAGTTTAACGGTTTTATTCTCTTTCTCTGTGGTTTACTCTTGTTCGGGTGTGGAAGTGACAGCACCAGCAGTGATGCTCCCCTGGGACCGGAGCCCACTGCTCCGTTAAACCTCACCGCTGCCGACGGCACTAATGACGACAGGGTTCTTCTTTCCTGGGATGCAGTAGAGGGAGCGTTGTATTATAAAGTTTATAAGGCAACAGCCGACCCTATAAGCGATTACTACCCGGTACGAACCAGTAAAGGGGAGATTATAGAAGTTGCTGAAAATTCATATGAAGATACTACAATGAGTCTTAACAGGCACTATTTATATAAAGTAGCAGCCGTTAATGAAGTTGGAGAAAGCGAGTTAAGTGACGCTGATGAAGGCTGGTCTCAAGCCCAGGCACCGGGCGCCCCGGCCAACCTCCTGGCTTCGGATGATGGCTCTGAAAGCGTAACAGTAAGCTGGGACGCAGCGGATGGAGCGTTGAGTTACCGGGTATACCGGTCAGATGCTATTGACGGAGCGTATTCTCTTATTGCGGACCCGGTATCGGGAATAACGTATGAAGATAGTACTGTTACTGTTGAGCAGACTTATTATTATAAAGTAATGGCGGTTAACGATGGCGGGGAAAGCGGTTTTAGTAATGTTGATGACGGATACGCTTACCCGCTGCCTCCGGGAATTCCCTCAAGTCTCCTTGCGAGTGACGGAACCTATGGGAACAAGGTTGTTATAAGCTGGAACGCCGCGGCTTCAGCCGCATCCTATACCGTATACCGATCCGATTCTGTTGATGGGATATACACCCTTCTGGCAGGAGATGTTGCCGAAACACGGTATGAAGATTTTTCCGTAGATGTGGAAACTACCTATGTGCCGTATTATTATAAGGTTTCTTCAGTGAACTCCGGAGGAGAGAGTGAGCTCAGCGCCCCTGATGAAGGGTATGCCCTTGAGGGCGAGCCGGAACCGCCTGCGGCGCCGGAAAATGCAGCAGCATCCGACGGCAGCCAGGATACGGTTTCAATTACCTGGAGCAGTGTGGCAGATGCCGATTCCTATAAAGTATACCGGGCCGGTTCTGTTAACGGAACCTATGCGGAGATAGCGGCTCTTTCTGAGACAACATATGTCGATAGCACTGTTGAACCGGACGTTCATTATTTTTACGCGGTAACCGCGATAAAAGGAGCTGAAGAAAGCGCCTACAGTACTTCTGATGAAGGATACGCGGTTCCGGAAGTTCCCCCGGTAGTAACAAACGTATTGGCAAGTGACGGAACATTCGGGAACAAAGTCGCTCTTTCCTGGGATGCGGCCGTCAGGGCAGTTACTTATAAAATATACCGGGCCGATGCAATAGACGGGGCATATACGGAAACCGGTACAAGCGCTGGTACGGCATATGATGATGCAGCCGCCACAGCCGGTTCTGTTTATTATTATAAAGTGGCAGCCGTAAACGGAGGAGGCGAAAGCGCGTTAAGTGATGCCGATAGCGGGTTTGCCCAGGCCGGAACCCTGGAAGCTCCAGCCAATGTACTGGCAAGTGAAGATGTTATCGGCAGTATAACGGTCTCCTGGGATACTGTGATTGATGCCGATTCCTATAATATATACAGGACCGATGTGTTAAATGGAACATACGCGGTAGTGGCCACCGGAATTGCCGATCTGTTTTATAATGACTCCGATATTGATGTGAGTTATATTTATTATTATAAAGTTTCGGCGCTTAATGGCGATGGAGAAGGGGCTCTCAGTTCATCCGATGAAGGGTATGGACTGCCCGAGCCGCCGCCGGTAGTGGCAAGTCTCTCGGCAACAGACGGGAATTATTTCGACAGGGTCGCCATTACCTGGTCACCTGCGGACCGTGCCGATTCCTATACGGTTTACCGTGCCGACACCGTTGATGGAACCTATGCCGAGTTAGCGGCAGGAGTAACAGCGGTATCGTATAATGATTCCACGGCAACAGTAGCCCAGCACTATTTTTATAAGGTAACTGCTGCTAATGAAGGCGGGGAAAGTGATCTTGCCGGAACCACTGCTGATGAAGGATGGTCTTCAGTGGAGCCCTGTACTCCTCCGGGAATACCGGCAAACCTTGCTTCTACAAGCAGCAGTTCCGAAGCCAGCATTGTTATTGGTTGGGACGCGGTTTCCGGCAGCGGTATTACCTATAATATATACCGGTCCGGAACATCAGGTGGAACCTATAGCCAGGTTGACAACAATGTATCCGCAACAAGCTATACTGATAGTAATGTCAGTGTGGACAGTTTTTATTATAAAGTGACTGCGGTTGAAGCGGAATGCGAAAGTGATCAGAGCTCTTCAGCAGGGTTTACCTGCCACGAAGAAGACGTTGGTTGTGATAAAGTTATTTTTTGTGAGCCGAACTAAAATTCTCCGGAGCGCTCCGGGCGGAAAACAGCTGCTGCCCGAAGCGCTCCTCACTTCTCTTTAATAATTTAAATATACAGGTCTTTTTGCAATAGGCCTGTTATGCTGTAGCGATATTATATGAAAATTAACATAGTAAAAAAGAGTGTTAAATTACTTTTTTTCTTGACAGAGCAAAATCTGGTGCTATTATGGCTGTAACTAAGATGTAAAGGTTTTATGCATCACTGATATAGTTTCAAAAAATTAACTCCGAATTTCTTTCCTCGTATATTAATTCAGGCAAAAGATAGGGCTTATCATTTAATGATACTATATTCAACAGCATAGTATCATTGTATCATAGAATTTTTTATTAAGGAGTAGACCATGGAACAAGGTACCGTTAAATGGTTCAACGAGAGCAAAGGATATGGATTTATCCAAAAAGAAAGCGGCGGTGACATCTTTGTACATCACTCAGGCATTATAAGCGACGGCTTTAAAACTCTTAACGAGGGTGCGCGAGTAGAATTCGAAGTTGAAAAAACACAAAAGGGCCCTCGTGCTATTTCAGTTAAAGTTCTGTAAAAATAGCATCAGCCCTGGTAACCCCCGGCCATAAAATATAAAGAAAGGTCGGGGAATTCGACAGGTTTACTATAGCCGCCGGGTTAACAATGATTGCCCGGTATTTTTTTATCCTGCTGCTCCACAATAAGAGCAGGTATCTTAGAAGCGGAAGGAAAAATTTTGTCAAAAAAACGAAAGAATCCATATGAAAGCGCTAAGCGCCAAAAAGAACTTGAACGTAAAAGAAAAAAAGAACAGAAAAAAATGAATAAAATAAATAAAACTTCAGACTCCGATGAGATGGGTCAGGAAGAAGCAACCGACAACCTGGAAGCGGCAGAAACGGAAACCAATACTGAAGTTGAGATTTAAACCCGGAGCATACAATGGAACAAGCATTTATGGATTATCTTCAGGATAATTCACTGGAAAAATTTATGACCTTGCGCGAGAGTGTCGCTTCTTCTGACAGCTATTCTCCTTATGTTGATTACCAGGAAAAACTATTTGGGTTTTTGGAAAATGAACAGTATGAAGACGCGAATGAATATCTCACCTCACTCATGTTCTGCCTGTTTTTAAATCCCAATGTACACCGTTTAGCCGCTTTTATTCACGACAGGCTTGGAGATGAGAATGCGTCCCAGGATGAACTGTTCATTGGCATGACGCTTCTAAAAGGGATTTTATTAACCGGTGACGGCAGCGAGAAAAAACCCTTTCTTGTTTTATATACCTATGATGAGTATGACATCCTTGAACATTTTGAAAAAGAATTTGAAGAGCAAACACTTAACCGCGTTGGAGACAAAGTATATGATCTGGTTAAATGTAAAGACGGTACCGAGCTCTGGTTTGATATTACTATTCCTCACGTGAAATTAACTGAAATGCTTAAGCCCGATGAGTCCGCGCTGCAGGAATAGGACCGGGCTTATTTATTTTTTATTCCGGGAAAAATTCCACTCTTTGTCAATAAAAAAATTGTGACGATATCCGCTAATTTGACGCTTATATATATATGACAAATTAATACTACAGAACAGTTCAAAACAGGGGGCCATATGTCAGATTTAGTAATATCCGGGTTAACTATTGAACGGTACGCGAAATATTTCACTGAAGCGAATATACTCCGGCAAAAATGGGAGCTAAGTAAAGGGACTCTTGATATCGAAAATGATATGCTTGTGATTTTGGAAAATTACGGCCAGGATGTCGCGGTATACACGGAAGATGGGGAGATCAATTATCACGCCTGTGGTATGATCTGTGAATGGCAGGAAATAATTAACAACGATCCAAAAATGTTGATTAAATTCAGCCAATTATCAGCTGAAATTATGTCGCAGCCCATGTATGGAAACGCTGAAGAGAGCGCGGGGCTTTTTTTTGAAGGAATTAACCTCGACATGTACGCCCAAATATGCGCGAAAATGCAGGGAGTGGAAGAAAATGCTCTTCCGGGCTTTTTATCCGGATTTTGTATTTATGGAATAGAGCACTGGAAAACGATCCGGGAGTCCTTTAACTCTGCCATGGAAGCAGATACCTCAATGCAGCTGATGACCCGTTTTAGGCGGCTTTTCGTGAAATATTACCCGTCTCATATTGAGACCCACTAAAAGGAAAAGGCCGCCCCCTTTTACGTGAGGCACCATCTGGTTCTCCTTCATTCTGGACAATGAAATCTTTTTCAGAGTAATGCCGGATAAAGATGCAGGCGAGGTTCCCCTGTATCTTAATTTTTATTCTGAATAATTTTACTGTCAGAAACATGTGTCTCAGTGTCAGTTTCTGACACCTGCTTATAAAAGACTTACCTCTTTCTGCTTTAACTGCTTAATTTTATACTAAAAACCACTTATTCTACCCCTTTTTCCGAGAAAATTAACCAATTATTATAGTTAAAACATATTTTAACAAAAAAAAATTTTTTTCCCGGTCTGGCACGATTCTTGCATATATATAGGTACAATAATATTATAATCGGGAGGTGCTTATTATATGATCAAAAAAATTTTAAGAATTGTTTACTGGTGAAAGAAGTCTAAACGATAAAAGGAGTATTTTATTAAAAAAAATAACAGAGGTATAAATGAGAAATATAAAAATAATACTGTTAACAGTAATAACTCTTCTGAGTTTTACGATTATTAGTTGTAGTTCGTATAAAGGAGATCCCGAAACAGTTATCCCGGGAAAAATAATTGTTCAATTGAAGCCGGAAGCATCAATTGATCCGGCAGGATTTGGAAAAAAATCCGGTCTAAAAGAAGAAACAATTCAATCGTTAATTGAAGATTTTGAAGTTGATTCTGTTGAAAAACTGATTAGCAATGAGAGAATAGAGAAAATTATCTCAAGGCAGCAGAAGCAGATTAAAGTAAATAAAAGCCGGAAAAATGTTGCTAAAACTATCCTGGAGAAGCGTTCCTCTAAGATGGGCAGGCTTTTAATACTCAGCATCAATGCTGCTGATAAAGAACAAACTCTGGAACTGGCAAAGGAGTTAAATGAAAATCCCCTGGTTGAATACGCAGAGCCCGATCGTATTCTTCCAATACAGCTCTCTGAATGTGAGTATACTGATCCTTCATACAATGCTTCATGGCATATGGAGAAAATCCAGGCTCCACGGGCCCAGGGAATTACAACAGGATCTCCCGAAACTGTTGTAGCGGTTATTGATTCCGGTATTGATTATAATCATACTGATCTTGCGGGTAATATCTGGGTTAACCAGGATGAAATTGCCAACAATGGGATTGATGATGACAACAATGGGTATGTTGATGATGTCAGAGGATATGATTTTGTAAATGATGATAATGATCCAATGGATGACCGGAGTCATGGAACCCATGTGGCTGGGATTGTCGCGGCTAACGGAACAGTAAGCGGCATCGCGCCAAATGTTAGTCTCATGCCTATTAAGCTGATCGATCACTATGGAAGTACATCATTGAGCAGGGCGATCTCATCTTTTGATTATGCGACTGTCAATGGCGCCGATGTTATTAACTGCAGCTGGCATGTTTCTGTAAATAGTCAGGATGAATACCTGTCATTGAAATCCGCAATTGAAAGAGCAGGTAACGCGGGAGCTCTTGTTGTTATTGCTGCCGGGAATAGTGTTACCGATCTTGATTTATCAGAAAATCTATTTGCTGTTCTTCCGGCTGAATACGATTGTGACAATATTATAACAGTGGCCTGGACAGATATTGATGATAACCTTACGGATAATGGAAACAGTAGTGGTTCCAATTTCGGAATTACCAGTGTTGACCTGGGAGCGCCGGGAGAACAAATTTGTTCAACAGTACTTTCAAATGAATATGATTGTGGTACCGGGACATCAATGGCTGCTCCTCTTGTCTCCGGTGCTGCTGCCTTATTGAAGTCGCGGAATCCGGATCTTTCCTATATTGATATCAAGAATATACTTTTAAATTCCGTGGACAAAGCAGACGGCCTTACAGGAAAAACTGTTACGGGCGGAAGACTTAACGTGTATAACGCTTTAAGCCTGCTCCCGGAAGCAAGCCTGGCTGCCTGGGATTTTGAGAATAGCGGTTCTTTGCCGGTAAACTGGGAAAACAGCACCGGTGACGACCTGAACTGGACTATTCATTCCGGTTCCACCTCATCGTCGGGAACCGGTCCAACAGGAGATGCCACAACCGGCAGCGGCTATTATGCTTATATTGAATCGAGCAGCCCCGCCTATCCTTCCAAAAGAGCCGACCTTGTTACTCCTGTTATCGATCTGAGCGCTACAGATTATGCCCGGCTGGAATTCAAGTATCATATGTATGGAGCGTCAATGGGTGAACTGCATATTGATGTGTATAACGTTAATGAAAACGAGTGGCACACCGACGCGCTAACAATTTCCGGTGATAAGGGAACCAGCTGGAACACCGGATCACTTCTATTGCCGGCCTATGGCGACCAGGTGAGGATACGATTCAGGGGAATAACCGGAAGCGGTTATCAAAGTGATATCTGTATTGATGATATTTCAATAAGAAAACATCAGCCCCTTCCCTATTCCGAAAGTATTGAGAACGAAGAAAATCTTCCCGACGGCTGGGAAAACCCGGCAGGAGATAATTTTAACTGGACAATACATTCAGGTTCCACCCCAACAAGTAATACCGGTCCCTCAGGAGATCATTCCTCGGGCAGTGGTCTTTACGCGTATCTTGAATCAAGTGCTGAGGAAGCGTTTTATCAGAAAAGAGCCGATTTATTGCTGCCGGTTGTGGACAAAAGTTCTGTTGAGAATGCGGAATTAACGTTCTGGTATCATATGTATGGCTCAAGTATGGGTGAACTGCATGTTGATATTTATGATATGGCATCATATCAATGGCACAATGATGCGGCAACAATTTCCGGTGATCAGGGTGACTCCTGGAAAAAACAAGCCGTTGATCTTTCGTCCTTTGGTGATTTGATCAAGGTACGATTCAGAGGCATAACCGGTACCCATGAATATAGCGATATTAGTATTGATGATATCTCTGTTATGGAGAAAATTCCTGAAACCGCAGCTCCATATACTGTAGACTTTGAAAATGAGGGGGCTCTGCCCCAGGGATGGGAAAATAGTACAGATGATGATATCAACTGGACTATCCTGTTCAGTTCCACCCCATCAAGCAGTACCGGCCCTACAGGAGACCATAGTTCCGGCAGTGGGTATTATGCTTATATTGAATCGAGCGGTTCTGCGTATCCTTTAAATAAGGCTAACCTGGTAACACCACGTATTAATAAAAGTTCTATTGAGAACCCGGAATTACGATTCTGGTATAATATGTATGGTACAAGTATGGGTGAACTGCATGTTGATATTTATGATATTAACCAGGCAGAGTGGTTTGAAAGCGTCTGTACCATATCCGGTGACCAGGGAAGTCCCTGGCGGGAACAAGCTGTTGATCTGTCGTCCTATGGTGATTTGGTGAGGATTCGTTTCAGGGGCATAACCGGAAGCAATTATTGGAGTGATATAGCTATTGATGATGTGAGCGTTGCTGAAGAATCAGGCCCAATCGGACCCGGTTCCAGTATCACTGAAATTACCACGCTCCTCGCTCCGGACATGGCTGCGAACGATGATTTTGGTGGCTCCGTATCAATGGACGGATCTACAATAATCGTAGGTGCCTGGCGTGAAGACGGTATTGGCGATAGTGTGGAAGGTTCCGGAGCAGCCTATATTTATACCGACAATGGAAGTGGTTCCTGGAATTTTCTTAAAAAGTTAAACGCCTCCGATCCGGGAGTAAACGATTATTTTGGTCACTCGGTTTCTATTAGTGGAAATACTGTTATTGTTGGTTCTGAGGGTGCCGATGGTCCGGGAGACGCTATTAATAATTCAGGAGCTGCCTATATCTATGAAAAAGATCCCTATGGGAACTGGAATGAGCTTGTTCTGTATGCTTCCGACGCGGCTTCAGGGAATACTTTTGGTGCTTCCGTAGCAATTGATAATGATTATGCAATTGTTGGAACAGACAATGTATGGGGGCCTGCGGGTAAGGCGTATATTTTTGAACGGGCAGGGAATGGTGCCTGGAGTGAAAAGCAGGTGTTGCAGGCTTCCGATGGAGCCCAACTGTTTGGGACCAGAGTTGCCATTAATGGAGATTACGCAGTAGTTACGGCTTACCGCTATTACGTATATGTATTCAAGCGTAATTCCAGCGGCCTGTGGGTTGAAACTGCCAAACTGGTAATACCGTCAACAGGTTATAGTCATGATTACAGGCTATCCATTGCGATTGATGGAGAGCACATAATCGTAGGCGACCCAAACGCTACCTGGAATTCCACGAATGAATCGGGAGCCGCATATATTTATAAACGGAATAGCAGCGAAGGATGGGACTTAACTTCAAGTTTTGGCGCGTCCGATCCGGAGGGCTCTGTTAAATTCGGATCTTCCGTATCCATCAGTGGAGATTACACCATTGTTGGATGTCCCGGTTTTGGCATTTCAAAAGGGAAAGCATATCTCTTTCAAAAAGGAACAAATGGTGTCTGGGTTGAAGAGCATCAAATACAAACAGCGGAAATGGCTGACCCGTATTGGGGAAATTTTTTCGCTGAGTCCGTTTTTATTGATGGTATGAATATGACAGTTGGAACTTCCGGGAGAAGCGGTAACCCCGGCTATAATGATTTAATTGGTGCGGGTGGGGCGTATGTTTTTAAATTAATTTTAGATTGAATATATTAACCCCATGATGAAATGGGCATGCAATATTTATTGCATGCCTATTTTAGAATTTTTTTATCGTCATTAATAAAGGTTGGTACGGGTAATGAAATTCCCGGTGTTATGATTATCAATAAAAATATGAACAGTAGCTGTTTTTTTATGATAGTTCTCCTTTTGTGTAATTATTAATTTGACAATTAACAAATTTATGTATTACTTATGGAAACCACTACGGAAAAAGCTTGACCGAATACGATGTGGATACTGTATTCTTATTATGGAAGAAACATTATCTATAATACGTCTCGTTGGCATCATCCAGAGTGTATTTTTGTTCCTTGCCCTGCTTTTTAGGAAAACGAACAGGCTTGCCAACCGTTTTCTTTCCATCACCCTGGCATTTTTTTCTATTGACCTGTTGGAACAGTACCTTGCTGCCAAAGGATATTATGCGGCATTTACCGAATATCGTCTATGTATTATCCCATATGCCTATCTTTTCGGCCCCTGTGTCTTCCTTTATACGGCTTTTTTGATCTCAAAGATCAAAAAGATTACAATGAAATTATCTCTATTTTTTGTCCCTTTTGGACTGGGCCTTGTTCTCAATATTTTCTCCAATTATATGTATATCATCCCGGCCAGAATTGCCGGAACAAGCATTCCAGCTACAGGAATCTATATTCATCTTGCAGTAAACGGATTGGGCCTTATTAGCGAATCGGTTTTTTATATATTGTCATTTTATCTTCTACAGCAATATACTCGTCAACTAAAAGAGTATTTTTCCGATATAGACAGGCTCCGGGTGCTCTGGCTCAGAGGTTTAATAATAGCATTTTTTCTTGGCGGCCTTGCCGCAAATATCATCTATTTGCAAGGCGCTTTTGATAATTATAAACCGGGATTGCTCGATAGTATCACTTTGCTGGGCGGCTCGGCAATTGTGTTTATTATTGCCTTTTTTGCGATTATTCAACCCGAAATTTTTAACCGTGTTAAAATAATGAGTGAAAGACTGCCGGAAGACGATTCTTCCGAGTCTCCAAAATATGAAAAGCTGCGGCTTCCCGCAGACCGGGAGAAAGAATACGTAAAAAAACTGGTAGAGCATATGTCCGCAGAAAAACCCTACCTTGAAGATGATCTGACCTTGCAGGATCTCGCTGATGATTTGTCAATAACGACACATCATCTTTCAATGATCTTAAATATCCATGTTAAGCAAAGTTTTTATAATTTTGTTAATGAGTATCGCGTGGAAGAGGTTAAAACGAAATTAGCCGATCCTGAGAACCAGAGCGAAAGCATCCTTTCAATCGCCTACAGCGTTGGATTCAATTCCAAGTCCACATTTAATACCATGTTTAAAAAATTTACCGGCAAAACCCCAAAAGAGTTCAGAATAGACGCTGCATAAAGTATGAGTTTATTAACTCAGACGACGGTGCGGTAAAATTTTGATATTTTTAACCCAATAATACAATTATTGGGGGAAATAATGAATTTTACTGAAAATTTTAACTATAATCCATCTGAGATCACAAGAGAGTTCTATTTTAATGTAGGTACGGAACGGTTTGCGATCTATATTGGTCTGTTTTTATCGGTCTCTTTCCTGTTGTTTAGCATTTACAGGCGCTTTAAGGTATGGAAAAAAGGGAAGGGTGAGCTGAAAATAGACCGGCCGTTTAAAAGAATTTTGGCTGTACTGAAATATATTGTTCTGCAGTCAAAAGTTTTCAAAGAAAAAGCCGCTGGAATTATGCATGGCTCTATCTTCTTTGGATTCATTGGGCTGGTCCTTGTTACCTTTATATTAACTATCCAGAGCGATATTACCGTACCAATATTTGATCATATATTTCTTACGGGCAACAGTTATCTCATCTGGTCTCTTTTCGCTGATGTGGCTGGAAGTGTTGTTTTGATTGGCCTGGTTATAGCCCTGGTAAGAAGATATATTATCAAACCCGGCAGGCTGGATACCCGGGGGACCGATAGTTTCGCGCTTATGTTTCTTTTACTTGTAATGTTGAGCGGTTTTTTGGCTGAGGCCCTGAGAATCGCGATTACGGGAATGCCCGAATTTGAGATATTTTCTCCTGTTGGATACGCTCTCGCGGGTTTGTTTACGGGCTTTGATAATTCAATGCTTGAATCCATTCACTACGCTGACTGGTGGGTGCACATGGTAAGTTCATTTGCCTTTATCGGTCTTATGGGAACCGGTAAAGCGGGTCATATTATGATGTCTACGCTGAACGTCTTTTTCATGAATCTTGAGAATGAAAGTCCCGGAACCAGGTACGGAACTGCCCTGATTGATCCCGGTGAATTTGAAACTGCCGAGACCTTTGGTGTTTCAAAAGTCGAAGAATATACCTGGAAACAGCTCATGGACTCCGATGCCTGTACCCGCTGCGGCAGATGCCAGGATAACTGTCCTGCCTGGTTAACGGAAAAACCCCTCTCTCCCAAAAAACTTATCAACGATATCAAAGATACGATGGATGGTATGGATGAAAAGGGGCCATTGCTTGTACAGGCTGATGAATTCTGGTCCTGTACCAATTGCGGCGCCTGTATGGAAGCATGCCCGGTTTGTATTGAACATACCCAGAAGATGATAGACCTGAGAAGGTATAAAGTCCTTATGGAAGGTGACATGGCCCCGGAGCTTCAAACCACGTTCCAGAATCTTGAAACGAATTTTAACCCCTATGGTTTTGCCTTTGGTGAACGGGCTGCCTGGCTTGAATCTACCGGTGCCGGAGATCTTGATATCACCCTTATGTCTGAGAATTCTGCGAATAATAAAGTTGATTATCTGTACTTCGTTGGTTCTGCTGCTTCCTATGATAAGAGAAATCAGAAAGTAGCCATTGCTTTTTTAAAGATCATGAAAGCCGCCGGACTTTCCGTGGGAATTCTGGGACCGGAAGAAGCGGACTCCGGTGACGCTGCCATGCGGGGCGGCAATGAATATCTTTTTCACGCGCTTGCGGCTCAGAATCTTGAAACGTTTAAGGCCTATGGGGTGAAAAAGATCGTGTGTACCTGCCCTCATGATTATAATGTTATCAAAAAAGAATACAAGAAATTTGCCGCCATTGGAACCGGCTCCAACGGAGAAAAATTAAGCTACGATTTCGAAGTTTATCATCATACTGAACTTATCGCGGACCTGGTCAAAAAGGGTGATATTAAACTTAAAAAGGAATTACACAAAAAAGTTACCTTTCACGATTCCTGTTTTCTCGGCAGGTATAACGAAATTTACGATGAGCCCCGGTCCATTTTAAAGGCCATTCCCGGCATTGAACTTGTTGAAATGAGCAGGAACAAGGACCGGAGTTTTTGCTGCGGCGGAGGCGGCGCGCGCATGTTTATAGAAGAACACCTGGGTTCCCGGATCAATCAATTCAGGACACTTGATGCTGAAAGTTCCGGTGCCGCGGTGATTTGTACGGCATGCCCGTTTTGCATGACCATGCTTTCCGATGGGGCTGTAGAGCTTGAAATTGAAGAGCTTAAGACGGTTGATGTCGCGGAAATTGTTTTAGAATCTATGGAGGTGTAGGCTGCTTTGTGTGTAGGGGCACGGCGCGCCGTGCCCCTACAGGTACCGAATCCCCTCGCAGGGGTCACACCTTCCCGGAATCTCCATAACCCTGACCTGAAACCAGCCAGTAAAGGCGTTGCACTGCAACGTCTCTCAGAACCAAGCCCTTTCCCGGAGCATCTTCGCTTCGCAAAAAACAGACCCCGGTGTCGACACAGTTTCTTTCGTATTTTTCCCGGCCATCCGGTCCCTGAGCGGAGCCGAAGGGCCGGGTCAGCACTCTCAAGAAACTAAAATCCAGAACCGGGGCTTCCTTCA
>JAAENB010001056.1 GCA_024224995.1 bacterium
ACGTCACAGGCCATAAATACCGGCAAAGCCAGAGCAAATATCAGCATTCCGCTTTTCACGGAATTTAACAATTTAACGGTTTTTCCTTTCATAAAATTGACTCCATTTAAGATTTTTATTTTTTATTATTCGAACATGCAAGTAGTATTCTTGCATGAAAAAAATGCAAGTAAAAAATGTACAAAATTCAATTTTCGTTGGTTTTTTTGGAGGAAAGAAAAAGAAAACAGGCGGCCATAGAGGCCGCCTCATCTATAGATTTGCCGTTACTGAATTGATTGCCTCAGCCAGTTTTGCCAGAGTGTATGGCTTTTGTAAAAATCCGTTAACCCCGAGATCAAGAACTGCTTCAACTCGTTCATCCTGTTTGAATCCTGAAGCAAGAAGCACCCTCACATCAGGGTCGATCTCCTTCATCCTGATATATGCCTCTTTCCCTGACATTTTAGGCATAACCATGTCAAGGAGCACGGCCTTAATTTCTTTGTAATTATTTTCAAAAACCTCAACACCACGCATACCGTTTTCAGCAAGAATGACATTGTATCCGCATTCTTTAAGTATTTCCCGGGCGGTATACCTCATTATTTCTTCATCATCTACAATAAGAATTAGTCCTTCACCATGTGGAATCTCTTTTTTTGTTTCCACTTCAGAAATTTTTTCATCTTCTTCAAAAACAGGAAGATAAATGATGAATGAGGAACCCAGACCAACTTCTGAATAGACATCAATAAATCCGTTGTGCTGTTTTATGATATTATATACCATGGAGAGGCCAAGCCCGGTTCCCTCTCCCTTATCTTTTGTGGTAAAGAATGGATTAAATATTTTTGGAATTGTATTCGCATCTATTCCAATTCCGGTATCTTTAACAGAGAGAGCCCAGTAGTCTGTCTCCTTTGCTTCAGGGTGGGTCTCGCAAAAGAATTTATCTGCGGTTATATTTTCCAGGGAGAGGGTTAGCTTGCCTCCCCATGTTTCATCTTCATCTCTCATTATTGTCATTGCGTGGGCAGCATTAATACAGAAATTCAGGAGAACCTGTTCAATCTGTGTAGGATCAGAAAATGTTATTGCGGGGTTGTCATTGCAAACAGGATTGAGTTCAATGGATTTATCAAAAGAATTCCTGCATATTTTCATGACATGCTTTATGGAGTTGTTAAGGTCAACAGGAGAAAAATCGAGTTCCTGCTTGCGGGAGAGTGAGAGGAGCTGCTGTATCATACTGGCAGCCCTTTCACCGGAATTGCCAATCAATTCCATATATTCCTCAAGTTTTTCATTCTCAATTGTCTTCTTTTTTCTCAGCTTAAGCATAATAAGTGAAACTGTTCCCATTATTCCGCCCAGTATATTATTGAAATCATGTGCGATTCCACCGGCGAGGGTACCAACCGTATCCATCTTTTGGGATTGCCTGAGCTGTTCTTCAATTTTTTCCCGGTCTGTAATATCAATTCCCATGCCAAAGAAGAAATCGAGTTCACCTTTTTCATTATATATCCGGCTTCCGTGCCATTCTATAAGGAACCGGGTATCATCTTTGGCCTGGATACCGTATTCGCTTACTGTCATTTCTTTTGGTTTGATCAGGACATTGAAGATTTCCGCAACCTGTTCCCTTTCTTTCTCAGGAACAAATGTTCTGAGATAGTTTTTTTTATGAACTTCATTGAAACTGTAGCCGAGTTTATTGCACATTGTATCATTCATCATTAAAACACTGCCGCTGGTATCAATGGCAACAATTAATGCGGGATTTTTCTGGAAGAGTTCTTTGTTCAGGTCTCTCTCTTTTTGCAGTTCCCGGTTTGCTTTTTCCGCTTCCAGTTTCAGCTGGCCAATTCGGTCAGCCAGGGCCAGGGACCAGACAAGCACCAAAAGTAGTATTCCAATCTGGTATATATGTTCGGTGAATGTGTTGCTTGGTATATAATCACTTCGTACTAAAATGTTAATGATTACCCCTGTTATAAATAAGATCCAGGATAAAATAAATAAGCGGGCATGGCGGTATCCTCGATACCAGGTAATTAAAGCGGTAATTGCTATTACAATGAGACTAAAAGCTGTAACCGTATCCAATAGCGGTACGACAAATCCATGACCTGCAACCAGGTTAACTATGATTAACACGACACCGGCTGCTATCATGCCATTTAAAATTTTGTTTAATACCGGTGTCAGGATTTTAGTCATTAAAAATACAGCTGAAAATTTTATCATTGATATACTTGACAGGCCATAAAAAAGCATAAGTGACAAATTGTTAAATTCAAGCCGGTTGGGCCATATGTATTGCTGTCCAATTCCCAGGAAGGAGAATTCATAAAATACAAGGGTTAAAATAAAGAGAACATAGTAGAGATAATCCATCGCCTTTATAGTGAAAAAGAGAAACAGGTTGTAGCATAGCATTATAAGTAAAATTCCAAAGTAGACCCCAATCCATAAGAATTCTGTCCGGCTTATAGTGTAAAAGGCTTCCGGCGACCGAAGAGTAAGCTGTAAAGTTATGCTGTCTTCATTTTTAAAGCAGAGGTAGATTATCTGTTCGGAACCCTCGGGAATGGAGAGATTAAAAATAATGCGATGATAGGGAATATCACGTGTCTCTACAGGTTTTAATAAACCGGTTTTCCTGGCAGTAAAGCCCTGTCCATCTGGGGAGGGGATATATATATCCACGTAATGAATATATGGATAACCAACATCAAGCATCCATTTGCCTGTTTCAGCATTCTCATTTTTAACTCTGAAACGTGCCCATATGGCAGAATCAGTAAAGCCATAATTCGGGATTTTTTTTTCACTTTGAATAAATTTTTTATCATATTCAGGGGAAGAGACGTCATTAATTGTTAATTTTCTGCCCGGGTCTTCCAGTATTTCAAGATGCAGGCCAAGTATGTAGCTGGTTTTTTTTTGTGTAAGGATAAGAGGGTTTTTTAATTTTGCCTTGCCTGGGATGCCGGTAAAAAAGAGAAGAATAAAAATCAAAAATGTTAAAATGGATTTTATATTAAAATAGTAATTTTTTTGATTTTTTTTCATTGGATATAACATAATATGATAATCTGTATTTATAAAAGTATAAAAGAATTATATTTGATTTGCGAAGCTCTGTCAAGTGTTTATTAAGAGGGGGGATGAACGCGGTATGGTATTGAATATTCCTGTTGACTGGTAAAGAAGTAGTAAAGGCGGCCATAGTGGCCGCCTCATCTATTACGTCTAATCGTTCCAGTTATAGCTGATTGTTTTTCCATCAACGGTTACACGGGCATAATACTTAAACCCGGACCACAAAGACCAGGTATAGGATTCACGGGTGCTTGCCTGTTCAACCATGTCTACAAAACCGGAAAAACTGCCGTGGGTGTCTGCGTTCCCCACAACAACAGCCCAGTACTGACGGCCATTGTTGGTCTGGGAAAAATACCAGCCGTTCTTTGTTCCTGTTCGATGGCGGTAGACTGCAATATAACTGGAGTTTTTACGGCCGATGATCCACCTGTCATAATAAGCAATTTCATCAAAATCAGAATTTTTCCAATGAAGGGCTACATGTGTGGTTTGCGATATTACTATTTCTGCATTGGGCCAATACATGATCAAAGCCACATTCCCATCCTGCATAACACGCGGTAAATGAGTATTGATATTATCATAACTTCTGTCTCCCCAATTAGTATGGACCGTACCGGACTGGGTCCATACAGCTATATCATCCACTGCTGCCATCCAGGGATATTGCTGATAACCAAAATACCCGCCGTAGTAAGCATACGCGGAAGAGAGGGTCACGCCTTTGTTTTTGTAGATATGAAACGTGGCCTGGGAAAGAACCGAACTGCGGCTGAAGGTTGCTCCAATACTGCTGCCGGCATTGGCAAGAAAAATGGGAATTCCCGGCACATTCTCCAGATCATAATAATTGGTTGTGTAAGCGGTATCATCAGCCACATCAGGATGCGCGTACGCTCCGGCACTCCACTGGAAAAGAGTGCGGTCTTGCCTGGGAAACCCCGAATGCACGGATGAATCATTTATGTGATGGCCAAAATTAACTACTGTATTCTCTGTTTCGGACCAGGAATCCGATACATCATCATAATCGATATCTGATGTTGATAAAAATACACTTGATGGAGTCGCTGATGTGGGCGCCGTACCCAATTGTGTTAAGATATAAAGTAAGGCGCAATGGTTTTGGCCGTAAGCATTTTCATATTTATTCAACTTACCCCGCCCTGCTACAGGAAAAAAGACACCTTTGTCATTTGTCAGTCTCAGCATTTCCGTAAGCATCCGTTTTGCCACAGCTTCCGCTTTCGCTTTAATTACAGGATCGGCCGCGAAATCGGCAAGATTTAAAACTCCCGAAAGAGTATATGGCCAATACACAGCGGAATTCCATTCATAAAATCCATAGGTAAGCTTGAGATCAAGCCAGTGGTTCAACCGGTCTTCCATTAGACTGTCCATAGCCCACCCTTCTCTCTGCTGTAATAAATATGCGGTAGAGAGCCACATGATCATATGATTTTCGGACCAATAACAATACTCAATAGTTTCACCCTGCACGGGCCAATAGAGAAAATCCTCAAGTTCCGGCAAAATAAGCCCGTCATAGTCACCAGTAAAAAAAAGTATCCTCATCAGTGATATCATGGTAAAGTCGGGATTGGCACTGTTAAGGCCATCCAATAACTGCGCCAGGTATCCACTATCAAGGGGCAACCCTTCATACGCGAGAATAACCTGGGCATCATCATTTAAAGCGCTGCCCTGTATTGCCATAGCTCGATGAGCTGCTTTGGCAGCATCGGTATCCACATTCAAAATCCCACCGGCATAAACCGATACCTTCATGGAAAAAAGTACTGCAATGATAAAATACATTAACCTCTTCATTCGTTGTCTCCTTTAAAATTATTATAATTTGCCCTGGAGTTTTTTTTTAAATTTAATCATAAATGGGTTTTTGTCAAGTTATTTTTGCACTTTTTGCATGCAAAAGAGGAAACAGTATATGTTAATTTTGTTAGTTTTTTTAGTGGAGAAATGTCTTTGATTTTATTTCCGGCAATTGCAAGTCTTGTAAGGTTTCTGCAAAGCCCTTGAAAGATTTACTCTCCACATTGGAATTCATGCCATGAAAAATATTAATATCACACTGAGTATTGATGCACAGGCCGGCTTAAATGATTGATCCGTCCGGTCAGACCCAGACGGCAAATATTTGCTTACCGCCGCTTTCAATCCACTCAGTTTTATAGTCCATCTCTTTTTTGAAATCAAAAACAACCAGGTAGCCGGTCTCCAGGTGCTGCCGTTCCAGGTAGTCCCGGAGCTGCTCTATCCCTTTTGCG
>JAAENB010001057.1 GCA_024224995.1 bacterium
ATGAGTCAATTTCAGCCCGGGGTTTTAACCCCATAGGGCAACAGAGCAGAACCCCGGATAACATCTTCCGGGAACAGGCCCTGTTTATAAATAGGTTCACCAGGGTGATGGGTTTTCTCATAGCGTGGGGCTTCCAGCCCCACGTTATGATGAAGACGGCCCTATTTAAAAAGAGTTTCTTAAGAGACCAAGAGGGAATTCATTTCTTAAGAGACCCCTTTGAAGATCTGCATATCAAAGCAAAGAATCGGGAAAACCCTTTTTATAAAGTCTTTACTCCGCCGAAGGCTGGAGAGCAGCCCCTCTCCCAGGAAACTACTTAATTATTTTCCTCATCCATGCCGATATATATATAATGTCGTTCTTTTAATTAATCAAGATTAATTAATATTTTTTTCTTGCTTCAATCCTTTTATTCTGGATTCTTGCCAATAAATTACATATTCTATATGTAATGAGTTTATAAGCATTGAGAGACATAATATGGCAATACAATATGATGTAATAGTAATAGGAGCCGGACACGCGGGAGTAGAAGCTTCCCTCGCGTCGGCACGGATGGGATTAAAGACCTTAATCATAACAGGCAATCTCGACACCATTGCCCAGATGAGCTGCAACCCGGCCATAGGCGGACTGGCCAAAGGGCACCTGGTAAAAGAAATAGATTCCCTGGGCGGAGAGATGGCAAAGACTATCGACGCAACCGGGATCCATTTCAAAATGCTCAACAGAAGCAAAGGCCCGGCAGTCTGGTCGCCCCGTGCCCAGGCCGATAAAAAAGATTACCAGTTTAGAATGAAACATATCCTGGAGCAACAGGCCAACCTTGATATAATCCAGGACATCGTAGAGAAGATCCTGGTTGAGAATAACAAGATCGTTGGGGTTGAAACGATAAGGAAAAACGAACACCAGGCCAAAGCCGTTATCATGTGTACCGGGACCTTTTTAAAAGGACTCATCCATATAGGAGAATACCAGGAAAAATGCGGCAGGTTGGCAGACTTCAGCTCGGAAGGGCTCTCGGACTCATTACGGGAATTAGGACTTCCCGTAATGCGGCTCAAGACCGGAACCCCCCAGCGAATCAACGGCAACTCAATAGATTTTGACCGTTGCGAAATCCAGAACCCCGACGATATCCCGGTACCGTTTTCATATTGGACAAAAGCAATAGAACGGAAACAGGTTCCCTGCTGGATGACATACACAAGCGACCAAACCCACGAGGTAATACAAAAGAACCTCAGCCGGTCTCCATTATACCAGGGGGCAATAACCGGAACAGGAGCACGCTACTGCCCTTCGATCGAAGATAAAGTAGTCCGGTTCTCAGATAAACCAAGACACCAGTTATTCCTGGAACCGGAAGGGGACAATACAAACGAATATTACATCAACGGGTTCTCCAGTTCATTACCGGAAGATGTACAATTAGCGATGATAAAAACAGTCCCGGGCCTGGAGAATGTCCAGGTCATGAGACCAGCTTACGCGGTAGAATATGACTTTGTCCCACCAACAGAACTATACCCAACCCTGGAAACCAAAAGGATCGAGGGGCTGTATCATGCCGGACAAATAAACGGAACATCCGGATATGAAGAAGCAGGAGGGCAGGGGCTCGTAGCCGGAATCAACGCGGCACTCAAAATACAGGGAAAAAAGCCCCTGGTAATCAAAAGATCCGAAGCATACCTGGGAGTCCTCATAGACGATCTCGTAACCAAAGGAACAAAAGAACCCTACCGGATGTTCACTTCCCGGGCAGAACACCGCCTCTTATTACGGCAGGACAATGCCGACAGAAGGCTCATGCAATACGGTTATAACATTGGCCTGGTCTCTGAAGAAATAAACAACGCCACCATAGAGAAATACAAAGAAATAGACACATTCATCAATGATCTAAAAAACAGAACCCTTGTAATAGATGACAAAGCAATGGAGATCTTATCAAGAAGCGGGAAGCCGGTAAACTTAAAAATGGGGCGAGCAAATGTAGGAAAACTGCTTAAACGACCCGAAGTAAAACTCAAAGACATCCTTGAGATATCTAACGAAACCGTTAATGAAACAATCGCGGCCATTACAGAAATGGAAATAAAATACGAAGGATATATCAAAAAAGATATGGAGCGGATCGAAAAGCTGGAACGAATGGAAGCCAAAGAGATCCCCGAAGAAATAGATTACGATCAGGTCCAGGGTTTAACCAATGAGGCTCTGGAGAAGTTAAAAGCGGTAAAGCCCCGGACAATAGGGCAGGCCACGCGGATATCGGGAGTTGATCCTTCTGATGCTTCAATACTCCTGGTATATATCGAAGTACTACAGAGAAAAAAAGAAAAGGGGGATGTTCCACGTGGAACATAATATAATACAAACATGGTGTACGGAGAGGGGAGTCATTCTCAGCAAAGAGCAGGAAGAGATGCTAATTCAATACGCTCACCTGATCCTGAAAAAGAACAAGCTCTTCAATCTTACGGGCTTTTCAACCATTGATGATATACTAAGCAACCTGGTAACAGGAAGTCTCGACCCCATCTGCAATCTCAATGTTCCACGTGGAACATCTTTCGCCGACTTAGGGACCGGGGCCGGGATTCCCGGTGTCCCAATTGGCATTCTTTTCAACAACCTCAATGGAACCCTCATAGATTCAAACAGCAAAAAGACCGGCTTTATTGAATCTGCAATTAAGTCTTTCGGGCTTTCCAATCTTTCGATTGCCTGCTCCCGTCTGGAAGACTTCGCTAAAGACACTACCAACCGTGAATCTTTTGATATTGTCTTTTCGCGAGCTATGGGAAGCCCGTATCTCGCTCTTGAACTGGGAGTTCCTCTCCTGAAACAAGACGGCACTCTATATATCTATTCAAACCTTTCTATCAAAGAACTTCATCCGGATATCCTTTCCCATGCTGAAAAGCTTGGAGCAAGGCCCATTGCAAAAGAAAATCATAGGGAATTCAACATTGGAAACACCGGATTATTATTCCGGAAAATCAACTCCACTGATCCGGCATTTCCACGGAGGTTTCCTGTTATTAAACGGGAATCACGTCAGTACGAATAATATCGAATATTGACATGGGACAATTCCCCGTGGGTTCAAAAGATTTAACACCGGGAGAGGAGGGAAGCAAGCGTCCATTTGTCTGTATCGATTCTCCTTCTCATCAGCCTGGGAAACTAATCTACAAACAGAGCCTGTCTTAGAGGAAGTTGCTGTTCAGGATTTACTCTGTCTCACGGGATGCGGCTCCGGGTAAAATCTTCAGAAACAGGCCCTGTTTAAAAAAAGTTTCTTGAGAGTGTGGACCCGGCCCTTCGGCTCCGCTCAGGGACCGGATGGCCGGGAAAAATAGGTCAGAAACTTGATAGAGATAGGTCTTTTTCTGTCCGGGGGATAATAGCCGGAGCCTTTTCTGCTCCCGGGGTTAAAAACCCCGGGCTACATGACGATGCCCCGGGGCATTATTGCCATGGGCTTGAATCCTATAATGGATATTTGCAGGTGCTGACCCGTGACAAAACCACCCCAGGGGTGGAG
>JAAENB010001058.1 GCA_024224995.1 bacterium
CAGACGGCGCAGATGTCTCAATGTTGTAATATTTTCAAAAGGTTTTCCGAACCAGTCTGACATATTTGAGACAAAAACATCCAGAACGTCTTCGTCTTTTGTCTCATATTTTGCGGACTGCATAGTGATTATACCGAACTCGAAAGCACCATATTCCTTGATTTTTTTTATAACCTGCTGCATGACCCAGGTTTTTCCGGCCTGCCGGGAAGCCCATACTGTTATGTAATGGCCCCCTTCTTCGGGAATTTCTCCGACAAGCTGCGTATATGCCCTGTTGATAAGCTCTTCTCTGGGTACATAATAATGAAGCGTTTTATTCACAGGCCCGTAGGATGAAAATTTTCTCATGACATGGTTTCCTTTCAATATTAACTGTCTGAAAAGCATCTGACACCCTCAGAGGAGTGCCGAAATGAAATTTTGGCAGTACACACGGCAGGCTGTGCCAAAATTTCATTTCGGCACTCCTTTTAGTGTCAACCACTTATTAATGAATTAATACCACACATGGAAATTTTTTGCAAAATTTTACCTGGCAGGAACGAACGATATGAAACTCTAAGGGTTTTATATGAAAGAGGAGTTCAAAGCTTGCTTTGTGAGTGTTACTTACAAAGCAAGCTTTGAACTCCTCTTTCATGCTTCAATTGTGACTACACGGTCATGGCTGTTTATATGAAATAATGTCTGGCAAGCATCAATACCAGCGATCCAGCTTAAACGGTTCCAAATAATCCTGAATTTTTTTCCGATTTTCTTCACTAAGCGGGGGACAATCTTCAGACCCTTTAATACCTTCGACTGCCTGTGCCGCAAAGACCATGCATGTAGGCTGGCCGCATTCACGGCAATTGGTCTTTGGCAGCAACTTAAGAACTTCGATAAGTTTCGGCTGAGGCGCACTTTCAAACAGTGGCTCAATTTCATTGCGGCGCTCCCATGTTTCATTGATCAGATTTTTGAGCCATGTAAGAATTTTCTCTGCTTCTGCCTCATCCTTTAATGAGTTGACAGCGATCTTTCTGGCATGAATTGTTATCAGCCTTCCATGTATTTTAAAAGTTACAGAGGGCGGATCTTTTGTGAACTGATGCCCGCCCAAATCAGCATTAAGGTACGGAAGCACGTCTCCGACATCTTCATCAAGGTGGGCAAAGCAATGCACAGACTCAAAACTCGGGTTGCAGTCCGGCCGGAATATTTCTTTTTGATATCCTTTTAGCAGCATAATAAAATTTCCTTATTTGGCATCCTTCATTTTGTTCCGAAAGCCGTTTGCACTTCCGGAGTGCCGAAATGAAATTTTGGCACTGAACCCGGCTCTGCCAAAATTTCATTTCGGCACTCCGGAGAGATTGTCAACTGAAAAATGAAGGATGCCTATTATTTTAAGATCGGCATTATTTGCCAAGCCATGTCATGATATCTTGTTTTTTCGGAATTTTTCCCACGCTTTTTACTTCACCGTCTATAACAACAGCCGGGGTTACAAACACTCCGTAACCTGCAATTTGTTTTATATCTGTTACCTTTTCAACCTGGGCATCAGTGCCGGTTTCAGCGACTATGTCCTTGACAAGTTTTTCAGTTTGGGCACATTTTGGGCAGCCAGGGCCTAATACTTTGATATCCATAGTTATCTCCTTTTATATTTATACAAATTCTGAGCATCCGTAATTTTTAAATCTCAAAATAAATTCCAATGTCCGATTTTAAATCAAAATACAAATTCCAAATAAATTAACCTTTTTGAGTCTTTTACCGCAGAGACCACAGGGAAGGCACAGAGAGTCACAGAGTTTTCCTTATAATTTCAGGATTTTTTTCTTTTCTCTTTGCCCTCTGTGCATACTCTGTTTCCTCTGTGGTTAAAAAGGTTACACTGTTTCCGTTTGTTATATTTCCCCCTGATCCTTCAAAGGGGACTTTCTCTTAACTTAACGGCAGTGATGCTTCGCATGGGCAGAGCCTGGGAACGAGAATTTTCCTACTTTTTTGAAATGCGCCCTTTCCTTTTATCAGTGTTCTGTTATATAATTGTATGTAGATATGGCAATCTGTTAATAAAAAAATATTATTTTTTACAAATTTCTTTCCTGTTACAACAAGGGAGATTTTTTACAAGTCCGGCAATTTCAGAGTCATCTTCCAGCCAGTGTTTAAGGTTTCCCAGGATACTTGCCACATAAGGACTGTTTTTTCCATCTTCAAGATAATAGTTTACCCACAGACCATTTTTTTTAAAATAAACCAGTCCGGCTTCTTCAAGTGCTTTAAGGTGTTTTGATACAGTAGGCTGGGCTATTCCTAAAGCTGCCTGCATCTCACAGACACACATTACCTTATGCTGGAGCATTTTAACAATTTTCACCCGGTTCGGATCGGAAAGTGCTTTCATGACCTTGATAAATTTTTTCATAAAACCTCATATATTACTTTTTGGAAATATAATGTGTTGTTTTAAAATTGTC
>JAAENB010001059.1 GCA_024224995.1 bacterium
CAAAAATCTAATTCATTATTACATTCTATCATTGAAAGTCCTGATAATATTATCATGTTCGCCCTGGATAAGAATTACAATTATTTGAGTTATAACAAGGCTCATGCAAATGAAATGAAATATATTTATGACGCTGATATTGAAATTGGACAAAATATCATGCAATATATTCCAACCGAGGAAGACCGCCGGAAGGTGGTAGAAAATTACAAACGCGTTTTAAAAGGCGAGAGATTTACCGAGATTCAGCAATATGGTCTTGATGAAGATCGGTCCTGGTATGAACTGATATTTAACCCGATTATGAGTGATTCCGGGAATATCACAGGATTTACTGTTTTTGTAACTAATATCACTGAGCGCAAGCAGGCGGAGAAAGCACTGTTGAGTGAGAAGATGCTCGCCGAAGGCTACATCAACAGCCTGCCCGGCCTGTTCTATGTGTTCGATGAGCAGGGGTTGATTGCCAGATGGAACAAGGAAATGGAGAGGGTCACGGGCTACAGCTCCGGGGAGATAGGCACAATGCACGGCACCGACTTCTTCGAAGGTGAAGACAAGCAGCTCATCGGGGAGCGAATGCTGGAGGTCTTCACCAAGGGGTCTTCGGAGTCCGAAGCGGAGCTGGTGACGAAGGACGGCCGGCGAATCCCTTACTACTTCACCGGATTGCGACGAGAATTTAACGGGAAACCACACCTCGTCGGCCTGGGGATAGACATCACCGAACGCAAGAAGGTAGAAGATGAGTTGAAAAAATATCGCGAAAAACTGGAAGCATTAATAATGGCAAGAACCGAAGAATTGGAAAAACAGAATAAAAAACTTGAAAATGCAATGAAAGTATTTATTGACAGGGAAATGAAAATTATAAATCTGGAGAAAAGAATCAGAGATTATGATAAGACTTAAACGGGAGATTCTATATTATCGAAGGATGTGAAGAAACTTGAGAACCAGAATGCATTGATTCTTTTTGTTTCGACTGAAGAGCCTCATATTTATAATGTTTTATATTATGAAAAGAGAGGAAAATTTTTCTACAGATAGGTTTTAAAGGGAAACGTTAATTAAAGGCGAAAATTAGAGAAATGAAAACCGACAGCGATAAAACCAAAGAACAACTCTTAAAAGAGAACGATCTTTTAAGACAAAGGATATCCAAACTCGAAATACGTGAAAAC
>JAAENB010001060.1 GCA_024224995.1 bacterium
GGGCGCGAAATATGACCCGGAGAACAGACCCTATATAGTGCTCGATTGGGACAATACCAGTATTTTTAATGACTGTGCCCATAATCTTTTTGTATATCAAATCGACCGGGTCGCGTTCAAATTAACTCCTAAGGAATTTTCTAAAATTATCCGCAAGGGGATTACTTTTCCGAGAAAGCCTTTTCCTGCGGAATATAGAAATCAAAATGGACGGGCAATTACTCCTGAGATGATATGCAGGGATCTTGAGAGTCATTATGAATATCTCTTTGAGAATTTTAAAGTGAATGCCGCAAGCCGGGTTGTGGAAAAGGATCTGATAATAATGCATAAGGGTGATATCTTTCAGGATTTTAAAGCAAAAATGATTTTTTATTTTTCCGCGCTTCATGAAGCGTATCCCCCTCGTGCTTCATATGAATGGGCGCTGTTTTCGTTTGTGAATTATACTCCTGCAGAAGTAAGGGCCTTCGCGGAATACGGGCATAGCTACAACCTGCGGCTTCCTCTGAAAATGGTTACGGTTTCCAGCCCATCAGATTTTACTACAAAAACGGGGCCGGTTTCTGTCAGTTATAAACAGGGGATCACGCTGCAGGACGGGATCAAGGATCTTATCCGGACCGCACAGGCGAATAAGATTGATATGATGGTATGCAGCACTTCCCTGGAAAGTGTTGTTAAGGCAATTGCCTGTAATCCCAAATACGGGTATGGTATTCCGGAAGAGAATATTATCGGCATGCGGCTTGCTTTGACGGATGGGAAACTGATGGCAAAGTACCGGGATAATTACGAGTTTAATTACCGCGAAGGGAAAA
>JAAENB010001061.1 GCA_024224995.1 bacterium
CGGCGTATTATCACCACTATCAGAATCAAACAAACACCCTGTTGCGGAAATAGATATAAAAAAAGCAACAACCAGGGTAATGAAATTATTTTTAAACATGTGCTCCTCCTCAGAAGTCTTAAAAATTTAAGTTAATTTCTTCCCCGGATTTCCTTTTGAACGTAATAAGAGTCAGAAACAATTTACTGCTAAAATTTCCTGCCCGGAAATAAAAAAAACGCGCTCAAGGCGCGTTTTTCGTTTTTCCTGCATTGGGTAATGTGCAGACAATTGTATCTTACCGGCCCTTGTCCTCGAGGTTATCCAGTAAGTATGAGTTCCTGGCTTATCCGGCCTTACTCGGGCCGACATCACAGTTGCGGGACAGCGTGGGACTCTCACCCACTTCCTCATGCTATTTCAAAAAATCATGATCAATTTATTTATCGATCAATTAATGACAGGTTTCTTGCACAGAGGTTTCCTGTCAACTAAAATATAACACTTTTTTATTTATTAGTCAATAAAATTATGATGCTCTTAAGAAACTTAATTTTGGTAGTGCGCGGGCCTGGAGTGATGCCTCGGCAGATTGTGAGGCTGTCTGAGCGGAGCGAGTTCCGAACATTCTGCAGAGGTATTACTCCAGGCAGGCATCATTTGCATTCCGGGTTGATATACCTTATATAGCCCGCTCTGCGGGGTTAGCTGCTCTCAAGAAACTAAGATCTAAACAGGGCTTGTTTCGGAAGATGTTATCCCGGGTCCATGCTCTGTCCACGGGGTTGAAACCCCGAGCTACAACACGTCGCCCCTGGGGCTATTCTGTCCTGGGTCAGCTTCAACCAATGATCAATCAATGCCCTGCGGGCGGTTCGGTCCCATACCAGAAACACCCCGGAGGGGTGTAGTCATGTAGCCCGGGGTTTTTAACCCCGGGAGACAGAGCAAAGCC
>JAAENB010001062.1 GCA_024224995.1 bacterium
AACGTTCTGCAGAGGTATTACTCCCGGTAGGCATAATTTACATTCCGGGTTGATATACCTTATATAGCCCGCTCTGCGGGGTCAGCTGCTCTCAAGAAACTTAATTTTGCTTGTGCGCAGGCCTTGAAGTAGTATGGGGTCAGGTGCTCTCATGTAAAAAGCAAGATTTTTTTACCGCAGAAAAAAAGAGTTGACTTTAATGCGAAAATACTATATATTAACAATATACAATGCGATATTAATAAATAGCAAATACACTTAATCCAAGTTAAAAGGGATCAGTATTATGAAACGTATACTAAAGCCATTTACAGCTCTTGTACTCATGGTAATTCTTCAAATTTTCGTCTATTCCATATTTATAAAACCCCATATCATTTCATGGGGGGCATCAACGGAAGAGTTTACAATGTCTCTCTCCGGCGACAGCCTGTCCCCCAATATCAGCGCTACACGAGCCATTACCATAAACGCTCCGGCCATAACGGTCTGGCATTGGATAATTCAGCTCGGTGCAGACCGGGGCGGGTTCTTTAGTTATTCATTTATTGAAAAGGCCCTGGGGTATAAACAACGGATCCCGGAGAAGCCTTTTCCCGAATTCACGACAATGGAAAAAGGGCGGGTAATTCCGGGTTCTCTTGATAACGCCAAAACCATTATTGATTACAGCTGGCTGGTAATGCTTGTAAAACCCGGTGAGGAATATGTTCTTGAAAACTGGGGCACTTTTGCGGTAAAGCCCATTGATGAAAACAGGACCCGTCTGATTATACGGACCCAGGGCAAAGAAGCGCGGACTCTAACGGAAAAATTAAACTCTTTTATTATGGTTCCGCTCCATTATATTATGGAAAGAAGAATGATGATGGACTTTAAGGCCTGTGCTGAAACCGGGCAGCATCTTTCTTCAACTGCGGATGTTTCCTGGTTTGCGCTCATTATTCTCTCTTTTGCGGGGATTGTTTTTATCGCCTTTGCCGCTAAGGGCGTTCGCCGCTTTCTTCTTTGCTCCGGGCTGGGTCTTTTGTGGCTCATGCCGCTATTGGTTTTCGAGCCGGGCCCTTTATACTGCCTGCCCATGCTTGTACTGGTGATTGTTGTATACGTATCGTTGCTGCGGAATAAGCAATCCGCTTAGAGCGTTTTTCCGAGCCTTTTCGCCAGTGCCATAATGGTGAGAATTGGCGGTTTGCACGGTGAAGAGCTAAAAACGCTCGAGTCGGCTACAAAGATATTATCCGTACCTTTTACTCGAAGCTCAGAATCTACAACGCTGCCAATAGCAGCGGTTCCTCCGGGGTGCGCTCCTTTCGGTCCCGTAACGATAATGGAGTCCTTACCCGCTCCGGCATGCAAAAGAATTTTTTCGGCAACAGCGACCCCTTTGTCGATTTTCTTCTGATCTTCTGTTGAAATACCTTTATGAATGGTTCCGTTTTTATTAACACTACCATTTGAGTCATCCGATATCTTTACCATTAACCCATTATAGAATTCTCCGGCAAACCATTTTGATAATTGTAATTTAGAGAGTCCGTACCATAGATCTATATCTAAATAGGGAGCAACAAGAAAGGAATCATCCGGATCGGAGTAAAAAGCCGGCATGGGAATATCCCGCCCCTGGGAAAATTTTTTACTTCTGCCGTATACGTTTACATAAAGATCCAGAAAAAGGCCCGAACCTGCTTCGATACCTGAGTTTTGAAGAATCACCGGCGTGCCAATACCGCCAGCGGCAATGATAATGATCTTTGCCTCAAACCTGCTTTCCTCTCCATTGGAGACATCAAGGCCCAGAGCATGGGAGTCACCTGTTTCATTCGGCTCAATTTTTTGAATCCTGGTCTCATGGACAATCGTTACATTCTCATAATCATCAAAAGATTCCATAGCCTTCTTTGTTGACCATTTCGCGTCACGCGGGCATATCAATTCACACAAAGCGCATGATGAACACTTTTCAAAATCGATAAATTTTGGCATTGCATTCATCTCAAAATCGAGCGCCCGGGCCGATGATAAGAGCTGCCCGTTATTGTCCCCGATCAAAGAATCGGGCATCTCTTTAATCTTCAGCTCCCGGCTCACTTCTTTTAATTCATCTTCAATGGGGATCCCGAGATCTTCAAGATTCTTTTCCGACGGCAATACTCCGTTTGCGCAGGATATTTCAACAGTCCCCCCCGCGCCAATATGCCGATAATATAATATGCCCTCACTGGTTTCGGGGAATGATCCCTCAGGCTTATAGATGCTGTTTGCTCTTTTGATAGTTTCTTTGCTATACGTAACAGCTTTTCGGCCTTCTTCGGCAACAACAATAGTATACTTCTTTTTTACTAATTCGGAAATAACTCCATAGGCTCCCGCGCCGCTGCCGATTACTAAAATATCGCTCTTATATACTTTGCCGTTGCTTTTCATAGTATCCCCCTGTATCTTCCCGTACTCGCTGTATGAAATCAAAATCTTCTTCCATATAATACTTGCTATTGTTGAAAAAAGGCGCGACTCTAAAACCGTGCCGGTGTGCCGTATTGTTAATAAATTCAATATTCTTCAACGGAATATCCGAATGGCCAACAGTGCAATATTCAAAACACCCTTCCCCGGCAATAACCATTGCCTCGGAAAAACAGCCGTAAATAATGCTGTCCGACGGCAATCCCCATATGGTCGCGTTTTTAATCTCCCCGGGAATTTGAGCAAGCCCCCCGGAATAAACAATAATGTCCCGTCGATCGGTACATGAATAAGAAATATTTTTGGGAAAACCAACATCACATACCACTGCCCCGCTTTTAAAATCTCCTGACTCAAATATGGGTGTTATGGAACTGGTAACGGATATAACAAAATCCGCGTCCGCAACAGCCTTTTTATTATCCGTTGTGAGGTGAAGTTCCTGATTGTTATTATTGGACCAGTCGCCAAAAAAGGTCATCAGTTTTTCTTTATTTCTACCCGTCAGGGTGAGTTGTTTTGTTTTCCCAAAAAAATACCGCGAACAGGTTCTTCCAATACTTCCCGTAGCTCCCACAATAGCTAATTTCGAATCCTTTAAGTCGATGTTCACAAGACGGCGAATTTTTTTTATTCCCTCAATTACCAGTGCCGAGGTATACGTGGTGCCGTTTGTCACAGACATGGAACCAACCGCTTTTGATACTTTTTCACCCTGAGCCCCATCAGCAACTGAAGTAAGAGCGCCCAATGCTGCGACCGTTGCTCCCTCCTTTTCACTTAATCGAAGCGCTTCTTCTATTTTCGCGACAACGGTATGACGCGATTGCAGCAGCATTTCCGGCAAAAACGTTGCCGCGAAAAACGCGCCTTCAGTTTTTCCAAGTTCAATATCAAACGCCTTAAATGAAGGCGTCCACTCGAATAATTTCCGCAGCAGCGAATCCTTCATTTTTCTTTTTGAATAATTCTGCTTGTGTGCCGCCATATAGTTATGCAGCATACCCGTATCTTTCGGATGTCCGATTAAGGCGAATTTATTTGCCATATTTCCGCTCCAATATACTTTTAATGCTGTTCAGCATGGAATATGAATTACTTTCCAGCTTTTTCCTCAGTATGGGTCCCAGTACTTCTTCAATAACCGGAAGGCCAATAGCGTATTTCAGGGTTAACCGCAGAGTAATACTCTCTTCCCTTTTGGAAACCTGCCAGGCTCCTTCCAGGGTCTCAAAGTCTCCCTCAATCAATTCGAATCGTATTAATCGGTTTGATAGTTCATAATAGGTTTTTTGTACCCAGTTAAATTCCGCGTCATCAATGACGCAGTCCCATTCAATAGTACTGCTGTTTTCCGAATCGGATTTTTCCGACACGGAAACAACATTTTCCATATAATCGGGAAATGATCCCATCCCTTTTAAAAGATTATACGATTCATCCATAATCTTTTCAATATCCATAGTGGGTGCGGTTTCTACCGCAACAGTACAGCTTACTTCTTCAAGGTTCATATCGCCCTCCTCCATTTATAATTTCTATTAAACCGAATAAACTTTTTCAATACAGGTTTCAAGAAATCCATCCATTTCCTCCCCTGTTTTTGTCCGTGATAAAAATGGCGTGCCATTACCGGTAGAAGCAAGGAGCTTGTTAATAGCCGACCGGGGAGCACTCTCAATCCTTTTTAAGACCGCAAGAAGTCTTTCAATTTCACGTTCATCATTTTGAAGGCCAAAGCTCACGCGAACAAGCCCCGGAAGTACACGATTGGTGAACCCGGGTATGAGCAGTAACCCCGCTTGCGCGAGAAGAACCCTTGCGCGATTTATTTTCAGCAGGTGTTTAACCAGGAGATGGGCGCAGAAGCATCCGTTCCGCACGCCAATCCCTCCGAGTTCAGCCAACTCCTTTGCGACGAGATTATGTGGAATCCTTTTAAACCTGAAAGCAACAACCCCTCCCTTTTGATGGAATTGTTTTGACCGGGGGTCTTTAATTCCAAAAACCTCTATCCCCTTAATTCCGGACAACCCTTGAAGCAAACGGGCGGTTAAGGCTCGTTCCCGGTTCTCAATAACATCCATTCCAATCCGCTGAAGAAGTATCACCGCCTTTCCCAACGCCGTAATGCCAATGATATTCTCTTCACCCGAGTCTTTGATCCTCTTCAATTCGGAATTACTGATGTGTATATGCTCCTTCTTCACCAGTAACGCTCCGCAGCCAAAGGGCGCGTATACTTTATTGCCCGTAAAGGCCAGGTAATCAATATCGCAGGTTTCCATATTAATTGTTCGATGAGCAGCAAGCTGCGCGGCATCAACAAGAAGGCGGGCATGATACGTATGCACAATCTTACTGATTGCCGCAATGTCATTTATTGTACCAAGCACATTGGAAGAACCGCTAACGGCAACAAGTCGAACCCGCTTTTTTCCGAAAACGCCTCTTTCATTGTAGTCTCTTAAGATCTCTTCCAGCTCATGGAGATCCACAAATCCCTCGCTATCGACGGGCATGGTGATCAAAGAAGCACCCGGAATGTAGCGCCAGGGGAGCTCATTTGAATTGTGCTCTAGCAGTGTGTTCACAATAACGGGCTCGGAATTGTTCCCGTATTCATTTTGTATTAAATCCGCGGCAATGTTGAGCGCTTCGGTTGTATTACCGGCAAAGAGAATATCATATTTATCCGGGCTTGCGCCTAAAAAATCAGCAAGGGTCTTCTTAACCGCTGTAACGATATCTGCCTGCACGTTTTCAGGCTGCTGCCACGACTTGCAAACTGCCTCCCGGATTGGGGAAAAGGTTGG
>JAAENB010001063.1 GCA_024224995.1 bacterium
TATTATCAGCAGATGCTTGAAAAGAATAAAAGCCCTTATCCTTTTTTGAAAAAGATCTACAGCATGGCAAAGGGGTATATCGATCACTGGAAAGAGCTGGAAGCCCTGGAACCCGGGGTCCGCTTCATCACGGAGTATTATCCCATTGACGGGTACGGCGACCGGGGCTTTGGACTTCCCGATGAGTCATCGCTTGCGCCCGAAGAAAAACCGGACCCCCTGCCGGGGCAGCCCGAAGGGGATGAGGCAGAGGAGTTGCCCGAGTTTATGTATGAACTCATCAGGGGGCTGTACCGGATAATTCATATCCGCACAGGCGTTCCCGAAGCGTTCCGGGTACCGGAACCGGTGGGCTATGATTGGGCAGATGACGTTGTATAAACCAAAAGCGGCGCTTGCAGTGCCGTTTTCAAGCACCCGGGTCCGAAGGCTTATTGACAAAATATATAATATTCTGCGCATTTATCAAAGACAAATTGAGGCATTCCATCTCTTTTTATTGCAAATGTTTTGGTATAATTCGGCGCAGTTGTTCCCCAGACATCAGCAAACTCATTACCTGAATCTGCTGAGAAATAAAATCCCTTACTCGGGTTTTCATCTTCAGCATGGAAAAGCGTACATCTTCCTGTTGTTCCTTCAATATTGAAATATAACGCTGCATCGTTGGTATCACTACCGGGTTCATATGCAATGTATTCATGTGGAGAATAATCGGAAAAACTGCTTGATCCTCCAAGTTTGCTCAGGCCGTCCCCTAGAGTAAGCGTATGCTTTGTTCCGTCAGGTGAGTGATAATTTATTGTTGAGTCACCATCTCGTCCAATATACAACATTTTGAAATTGGCATCGGGATTATTCGGTTCCTGTGCCGCATTCATAACTTTGTACTCGGAACCGTCACATAAAGAAAGCTCACCCGAGTCCTGCACGTAATACATCTCTCCTTTTTGCTCAGCGCCGCATGTCGGCAGCTCCGCAGCCGTGCTTACTATTTCTATGGAGCCGGAATTTCCGCCGCCATTTCCCGGGGAACCGTCATCGGGGTCAAAAGCATTGTCTTCGCAGGCAAAGAGCGCGAGAATGGTGAGCAAAACCGCAAGCAGGCCTGCCGTGTTAAATAAGGTTGCTGCGTTTTTCTTTTTAAATTTTAATTTCATCTAAAATCTCCTTTTGATTGTAGTTATTCTATATTAGATTAATGTCATTTTTGAGACTTTCGTAACAAAGTTTTTTTGAGATTTATCAAAAAGAGGATTTTTTTTAGGCAGGTGTTTTTTTTGAAAGCGGCGTTTGCAGCGCCGCTTTCCGGGAAATTTACCGGCAGAATATTGTATACCCGGCTGCGTGACCAATTACATGGGCAGCTACTCCCTCACTTTTCAAGGCAAAGGTTGCTCTGCGTGTGTCGGGCTCCGTTGTTCCCCATACATGGTGATAGGCGTTTCCCATGTCTGTTGAAAAATATAGCCCTGCCCGCGGATAATCATCTTCACTATGAAGAAGGGTGCATCTATAGGGCGCGCCCGATATGTTGAAGTATAAAGCGGCATCATGAGTCTCATCGCCGGGTTCATAGGCAATATAATCATTGGGTGAGTAATCGGAAAAATCTTCCGATCCGCCCAGTTTACTCAAACCATCACCCAGATCAAGAGTGTATTGAACACCATCAGGAGCGGTATAATATAATATCGATTCCAGCCGGTAGAAACTCATAAGATAGACAGGATCTTCCGAGTCGTTATCGGTATTGGCATTCATGACTTTGTACTCAGAACCGTCACATAAAGTGAGCTCACCTGAGTCCTGTACGTAATACATCTCGCCTTTGAGCTCTGTGCCGCATGCCGGCAGCTCCGCAGCCGTGCTAACTATTTCAATGGAGCCGGAATCTCCGCCGCCGTTTCCCTGGGGGGAATCGTCATCGGGATCAAAAGCATTGTCTTCGCAGGCAAAGAGCGCGAGAATGGTGAGCAAAACCGCAAGCAGGCTTACCAGGTTAAATAA
>JAAENB010001064.1 GCA_024224995.1 bacterium
AAAAATCATTGAAAATAAAAGAAGAAAGAGGAGATAGGTCAGGAATTGCTAACACACTCGGTAATATCGGTAATATTTACTATCGGCAAGGCAATTATCCACAAGCACTTGAGTATAATCAAAAAGCATTGAAAATATATGAAGAAATCGGGTATAAGAAAAGAATTGCAAACACGCTCAATAATATGGGTGATGTTATCCGTGAACAAGGCAATTACCCAAAAGCCCTGGAATATTATCAAAAAGTTTTAAAAATAACTACAGAAATCGCAGATCATCAAGGACTTGCAAGCGCGCTCAATAATATTGGTAATATTTACAACACTCAGGGCAATTATCCAAAAGCCCTGGAACATTATCAAAAATCATTGAAAATAGCTGAAGAAATGGGGGATAGAAGAAAAATAAGTTCATCTTATAATCTTCTTGGTTCATTTTATTTAATAAAACGCAACTACAAAACAGCATTAAGTTATACCCTCAAAAGCCTCAAAATTGCAGAAGAACTTGAAACCACTGATGATTTAAAGGATATATATCAACAACTTGCCGAAATATATGAAGGCACACAAAACTATAAACTGGCCTATGAAAATTATGTACTCTATAAACAGTTTGAGGATAGTGTGTTTAACGAAGAAAATATAAAAAAAATAACCGGACTGGAATATCAATTCGACTTTGACAAAGAAAAACAGGCTTTAAGGCTTGAGCAGGAAAAAAAGGATGCCCTTCTGGCAGAAGAAGCCAAACGACAAAATATAATCCGTAACGCTTTTATTGGCGGATTTATGCTTATGGCCCTGCTTGTTTTACTGGAGTGGCGAAGTTTAACGCAAAGACGAAAGGCAAATAATCTACTTAGGATCCAGGCAGAGGAACTACACAACTCACGGCAAAAAGCCGAAGTCGCCAACCAGGCCAAGAGCGAGTTTCTGGCCAATATGAGCCACGAAATCCGAACACCGCTCAACGCTGTTTTAGGTTTTTCAGAAGTACTATCTCTCCAGGAAGAGGATACAAAGAAAAAAGGCTACCTGCAATCAATTC
>JAAENB010001065.1 GCA_024224995.1 bacterium
CATAAAACCCGATCTGGTTCTCTAGATCCTCATGTCTCCTTCCGGCAACAGGGGAGCCAAGAAGTATATCCTCCTGGCCCGTATACCTGTGGAAAAGAGTTTTTACAAGTGCATGGAGCATCATAAACAGCGACACATGATTGTCCTGACATAGATTATTAAGGGCCGAGCTTATTTCCTTTGATAATGTAAAATGTGTAGATTTTCCACTAAAGGTCTGTGTTGCGGGACGAACCTTGTCCGAGGGAAGATCCAGTACAGGAAGCTCACCGGATAGTTTATTAAGCCAGTAACTCTTCTGGATCTCTATTTCTGAACTTTCCAGAAGATTATTCTGCCATACTGAATAGTCCTTGTACTGAATGGCCAGGGGCTTCATATCTATTGCTCTTCCAGCTCGAAAACAGTTATAACAGGTTAAAAACTCCTTAATGAAGATATTCATCGACCAACCATCCGAGATGATATGGTGCATGTTGAAAAGAAGCAGATTTTTTTCATTTTCCATTTGTAGAATTGAGAAACGAACCAGAGATTCGGTTTTAAGATTAAAGGGGGTAAGAATATCTTTTTCAGCCAGAAGCCGAGCTTCCTTCTCCGGTTCAACAGTATCTCTTAGATCAATAATATCAATATCACAATCAGGATTTTTAAGAATACTCTGCCTTGGCTCCCCTTCCTCCATGATAAAAACCGTTCTTAGGGACTCGTGCCTATCCAGCATATATGAAAATGCCTGCCTGAAAGCATTTGTATTAAGCTCACCTTCAAGGAGAAATGATGCTGGTATATTATAGGCAATACTCTCCTTCTCAAACTGGTCCAGTATCCATAGCCTTCTTTGCGCATTGGACAGTATATAATGGTTTTGTCTTGTAACCTGTTCAATTCGTTTGTTATCCTCTTTATCTATTTGATTCGTATTCTCTAAACCACATCTATAAGAGTCTATTAATTCGGCTAAAATCATTATGTTGGGTGTTTGGAATATTTCATTGAATTTAATATCAATTTCAAATTCCCTCCTGATCCTGGAAAGGATTTTTATCACATTCAGGCTGTGGGCTCCAAGTTTGTAGAAATTATCCTGAATTCCAATACGCTCAATCCTCAATACCTCCTGCCAGATCTCGGCAAGTTTCTCCTCTGTCCCGTTTCTCGGGGCGACATACTCTGAATACTTCTCCCGATTCCTATCCGGGTCAGGCAGGGCTCCCCTGTCAACTTTACCATTGGGAGTCACCGGAAAAGAATCCAGATATATAAAATGGGAGGGAACCATATAGTCAGGGAGGGAGTCACTCAAAAAACCCCTTATTTCTGAATGTTCCAGTTCCTCATCGGACAGGTAGTAGGCTACAAGCTCCTTTTCCCCACCGTCACCCTCCTTGGCAAGAACCAGGGCTGAATTGATAGAATCCTTGTTAAGCAGCACATTCTCAATCTCACCTGGCTCAATCCTGAATCCCCTTAATTTGACCTGGTTGTCGATCCGCCCAAGAAACTCTATATTCCCGTCAGGAAGCCATCTGGCAAGATCCCCCGTCCGGTACATTCTCCCCCCTGGTATGAATGGATTGCCGACAAACCTCTCGGAGGTTAGCCCGGGACGGTCAAAATACCCCCCTGTCACACCTCTTCCGGTTATACACAATTCCCCGGGAACACCAACTGGTGATAGCACATCACCAGTCATCATATGGATTTTTGTATTGGCGATGGGGCTACCTATGAGGATTTTCTCATCGGGATCCCCGATCTCCCTGGCAACCGAGCCAACAGTGGTCTCGGTCGGTCCATATTCATTGACAATCCTAAGACCATTGTCCATCGACCTGAGGATTCTCACATGCTCCCTCTGCAGTTCCTCCCCTCCGGCTATGGCCAGTTTTATATTTGTTCCACAAATATCCAGGGAGGCTAGGATGGATATGTGGGAGGGGGTGAGTTTCACACAGTCTATCAGTCCGCCGGTAAAAACCTCCAGCAGTATTTCATTTATCTCCTGTTGTGGCGCAAAAACCTTCAAGCACATACCCCGGAGCAGGGGAAGGAAAATGGATGTTGAGGTCAGATCGAAGGAGATTGATGAAAACAGCCCGAAATTTCCAGCATCCGAATCCCTAAAATAATAATCCTTTGCCCAGGAGATATAATTCAGATAATTCCCATTGTCTATAATGGTTCCCTTGGGATTTCCCGTCGTTCCCGATGTATAGATGACATACAGGGGGGAACGGGAAGCTGCCGCTATATCGGGATCACTGGTATCCGGATTACCGGAAAGGATCTCGTCGATGTCGATGAAAACCCCATCTGTTGCATCCCCTATCACCGTCTTAAGACCTGAGTCATTCAGGATATAATCTATTCTGCTTTGCGGGTAGTCCCGGTCGATAGGGATATAGGCTGCTCCCGACTTTAATATTCCAAGAAGGGCAATAACCATTTTCCATGATCTGTCCATAAAAAGCCCGACAAAGTCTCCTGGTTTTATCCCGGCATTGCCGACCAGGTAGTGGCCGACAATATTGGCCTTCCCATTTAACTCCCGGTAGGTAAGCTCGTAATCCCCAAAGACAACCGCAATGTTGTCGGGGGTTCTCCGGACCTGCTCCTCGAAGAGACCCAATATTGTCCCATCCTCCGAATATTCAATATCTGTGTCATTAAACACATTCAGGAGAAGGTTTTTCTCCTCCTCTGGAATTATCTCAAAATCCTTAACCTTTGTCTCTGGATTTTCCAGAACTGAAGATATTAGAGTCTTAATATGTCCAGCCATTCTATCAATTCTTTCTTCAGAATAAATATCCGTATTATAC
>JAAENB010001066.1 GCA_024224995.1 bacterium
GCAAAAGAGCGGCTGTTACCGGCTTTCGTCCCCTTTCGCTATTTTATCGCTGCTGCAGGGTTTCATGTACTGGCATGGTTTGTCCTGGTTTTGGGAGCAAATGACCTGCCCGGTTTCACCGGTGGCCCGGGTCTGGTGCTTGCCAGCCTGCATTTGCTCACTCTTGGGGTTCTGGTGATGACGGCTATGGGGGCAAGTTTTCAATTGCTGCCAATTGCCACCCGGCAACCATTATCGCGCAAATGGCCGGCAAATATCAGTTTCTGGCTGTTCATGCCAGGTACCGCGATACTGACCTGGGGAATGGTCGAAGCATCGTCACTGGCACTATATGCCGGTGGAGCCGCGGTTTGCGGGGGGCTGCTGGTCTACACTGTGCTGACTGCGGACAATTTGCGCAAAGCCGGTTCAGCCATGCCAATTGTCTCGGCACACGGTTGGGGGGCACTTGTCTCACTGATACTGTTTGCTGCACTGGGTCTTGGTCTCATTTTCGATTTTGATA
>JAAENB010001067.1 GCA_024224995.1 bacterium
CGTTTTGCAAAGATGCTTCGGGCAATATCTTCGGGAAAAGGCCCGTAGAGGCGTTGCACTGCAACGTCTCTAAAACCAAACCCCGGACAAAATCCCCGGAAACAGGCCCTGTTTAAAAAGAGTTTCTTGAGAGAGGCATAAAATTTATCCATTCTGCGTAAAATCGGCAGAAGATGCCGAGAAAATATAATTTATTAAAAGAGGTATTGTATGAATAAAACAAAGAGATTTTTTCGAGTTCTTGGAATTGGCGTAATGATGATGTCGTTATTTCTACTTGCATGCGGAGACGGGTTCGACGGAGATCCGGGAGACGACGGCGGTTCCGGAGGCGGCGGAGGGCTAACGGGTTCGCCTTTGAAAGAGTTCAGTGCGTTTCAGGATATTGGAACCCACGGAGCTACAGACTGGGAGCATTTTACCATGAACAATGAGCATTACCTTGCAGTGGCGAATCATCATGATGATTCCACATATGGGGTAGGCTCTGATGTTTATAAATGGAACGGGAGCGCTTTTGAGAGTCTTCAGACTCTTTCCTCTACAGGGGCACGGGATTGTGAATTCTTTACTATTGATAATGAGAATTACATTGCAGTTGCGAATTATTACAATGGTTCATCGCATAATACCAGTTCCCGGATTTTTAAATGGGACGGTAATTCTTTTGAATCGGAACAGCCTCTGGATACAAACGGAGCCTTTGATTTTGAATTTTTTACTGTTGACGGAACACATTTTTTAGCAGTTGCCAATTATCAAAATGGCGCTTCGCATGAGATAGATTCCACAATCTACCGCTGGAACGGCAGTTCATTTGAGGAATTTCAGCCCATTGCAACAAACGGAGCTCGAGATTGGGAATCGTTCACCATTGGAGGGGAGACCTACCTGGCAGTGGAGAATTGTCGTGAGGATTCCGATTGGCTCTCAGACTCGGTGATCTATAAATGGAACGGCTGCTCCTTTGTTGAGTTCCAGTTTATTCCCACGGCCGGAGGTTCTGATAATGAATTTTTTACAATAGGAGATTCGAGTTACCTTGCAGTGGCAAACAGTTATTCAGGAACATATAACAGGGAATCGAGGATCTATCAATGGGACGGAGACCGGTTTGTGGAATTGCAGTCAATTTTAACCTCCGGTGCTTTAGCATGGGAGTATTTCACTGTTGGCGGCGAGAGTTATTTGGCTGTTGCCAATTCTCATAATGGCACAACCCGCCTGATCGATTCGAAGATCTACAAATGGAATGGAAGTTTGTTTGAGGAGTTTCAGTCAATCGGTACAATTGCTGCCCATGATTGGGAATTTTTTACCATTGGTGACGTGAGTTATATGGTTGTGGCGAATCATCATAATGATTCTTCTTATAATGTTAATTCAGTGATCTATGAGGCCGATCTGGAATAATAGAATCATTCCCGGGCTCGTCTTATAACGAGCCCGGGAAAAAAATCTTGTAAAAGTCTTCAAATATGACTATACTATAAGCATACCATAGTTAAAAAATATAAACAAACAGCAGGGTTATTATTATGAAAAATCTGCATGGGAACTTAAAGAAGAGAATAATTTTAACAATGCTTGGGCTGCTTTTTTTAGGAGCACCGGGAGTGGCCATATACACTTTTTTAGTAATGGATTTTACCTCACCTGAGCAGCTAACAACCTGGTCATTTTCCACGCCATTTACCATAGCCGGACTCATACCGTTTTTTATTTTAATATCGCTGGTGCTGTTCCGATCCGTGGAAAAGTTTCTTAAAAATAAAGATGTAATAATAGAGAAGGATTTTCTTATAGAGAGTTATAGAAAAACACAGAGTCTGCCCATAAAGATGAGTCTTTTTATCGCCTGTATGTGGTTCGCGGGCCCGGTACTGGCAGGCGGTTTTTCTCACCTCGGAACCCCATTAACACCCGCCATGATCGCGCAGATGACCATCTGTTCAATAATAGGCGGATTATGGATATCGCTAATCGCGTTTATGGTTTTTACGAAAATGATGAAACCCATACTGCAGCTTCTAATGGAAAAAGGCCTCACGTACCAGGATATGAATGAGGCCGGAGCCATACGAATTAATATCGGAACAAAAATAATAAGCATAACCATGACACTGGTAACGGTATCGATATTTATGATAGGATATTTATCTTATACGAATACGCAAAAAGCTTTTGATGAAATTGCCGCCATGAAATCGAACGCGAATACGGCAATTAATTATACGGAATATATTTCCAAAAACAGAACAGCCAATATTGGCTTTGGAATATTTTTACTCGTCATAACCGGGGTAATTTCTTTTATGGCAAGCAGGGATATCAGCGATCCGCTGAAAGAAATAACTTCAAACATGAAAGATATATCCAGGGGGCAAGGGGATTTAACAGCCCGCATCGTGACCGGTTCAACGGATGAAGTGGGGGAGTTGTCTACCTATTTTAATATATTTATCAGCCAGATACATTCTATCGTAAAAGATATCAAAGATTCGGCAATAACCCTTTCGGCCTCATCAGAGGAGATGTCATCGGCATCAAGCTCATCGTCCGATAATGCCCAGTCCCAGTCAACATACGTGGAAGAAATAACCGCGGCCATAGAAGAGGTATCGGCAGGAATGGAAGGGGTAGCAACAAAAGCCAATACTCAACATTCCGAACTGAATACTTTGATTGTTTCAATAGAAGATTTATCGGGCGTAATTGTAGAAATGGAGAGTCTCATAAAAGACTCAAAGAACAGGACGAACGAAATAAACAGCGACGCGAAAGGCGGGGAGGACTCACTTAACAAAATGATCGCCAGTATGAAAAAAGTCGGCGAGAGTTCCAATGAAATGAAAAATATTATCGCCATAATAAATGATATATCAGATAGAATAAACCTGTTGTCGCTTAACGCGGCCATAGAATCGGCGCGAGCCGGAGAAGCGGGAAGGGGATTTGCCGTAGTGGCGGATGAAATATCAAAGTTAGCGGATCAAACCGCAAGCAGTATTGGTGAGATTGATAAATTAATAAAAGAAAACAGTGATGAGATCGACAGGGGATTGAATAATGTTGAAGGATCAATGGAAAAACTCAATACCATAATGAGAGGAGTCCATGTCATTAATGATATGATGAATAAAATTACCGATTTTGTGCTGGTACAAACAGCTACGAATTCCGCCATAAATAATGAGATCGATAATGTAAAGGTTCTGGCCCATGAAATAAAAGAGTCAACAGACGAGCAAAAAATAGCCACCGATGAAATTGTAACTTCAATTTCCGGTGTTAATGAATCAGTTCAGCAAAACGCGGCAAGCGCCGAAGAAGTCCGATGCACTTCCGAAGAGACGGCTGCCATGTCCGAACATCTTCAATCAAAGGTAGAATCTTTTAAGGTTTAACCTTTTCCGCAATATTAACGCCCGTAACAACTTGATATCAGCAATTAATTCCGCAAATGCCGGAAATTTCAAAAATTAATTCATTTTCCACCCATTCTGGCACAAAACGTGCATAAATATAAGAGAAGGTTCTATACATGGAGCCTGTTTCCATCCCCCCCAACCCCCGGAGGGGGCGCAAGAGTTTTTGGAAAGGCACGGTGTTGACCCGGCCCTTCGGCTCCGCTCAGGGACCGGATGGCCGGGAAAAATAGGTCAGAA
>JAAENB010001068.1 GCA_024224995.1 bacterium
CTTTGCTGCTTTGCTGCTTCCAGCAATTCTCATTTTGATTGTAATTATGCCGCCGGCGGGCTCCTGCGCGGGGAGCGCCAAGGGGAGGCTGCTTTTCCTGGCATTTATCAAGCCCATTATAAACGGGAGAGGATTTGATTTTAAGGAAGTGCAGGTATCTTAGGAAAAACGCCTCGGCGTATTTGGGGGGCCATGGATCCTGCAGCGGTTTACCACTTCTATGGCCGCCGGCCTGTACGCCTTCAAATCAATAGAAATAGAGGAGATAAAAACTATAGCTCCTTAAAAGAATTTGTGGGTAACTTTTGGGCATGGTAAATCTCCTAACGTATGATATAATTGTATTTCCGTAGCTTCGAATGTACGAAAACCGTATGATCTTTTGAATGTCAACTTCAGTTTGTTATTGAATCCTTCGACGACGCCCTGTGAGATTGTTTTTTTTGCCTTAAAATAATTTAAAATCAGAGGCTTGTGTTCTCTGATAGTTCGTGCGACTTTCTTTAAGGGTTCTATTCTTGAGTACATTACTTTTTTTGTCCAACGATCAATAAATTTCCCGGCCCAGTAGGAGGATTTATAATCCCATAACCTTTTGAAATCTTCTTTTAGCAAATAGCATTTTACGGTTTTGAGATTTTGCTTCAATAGCTCTTCAAGCCTCTCTCCCTGCTTTTGGGTAAGGTTTTCCGGTTTTTTCAGAATCACCCATCTTGTTTTTTTCAGCAGTGGTTTTTTTCCTTCCGCTTTTAGTTTCCTTGCTTCCTCTGCTCTGACTTTTTGAATAGCTTTTTGAATCATTTGTACGGTGTGAAAGCGATCTAGGACGTGAATTGCTTGGGGCACTTTATCTTCGACAGCTTTTAAATAGGATCTTAGCATGTCGGAGCAGACATATTTGATATCATTCGTTTTTTCCTCTCCCAGCCACTTAAAGAACCCCTTAACACTTGCCTTGGTGCGCCCAACGCAAATCCAGAGTAATCGTTTCCGATGAGAATCAATCTGGTAAACCACCGTTAGAAATTTCTTACCTCTATGCCACAAGACTTCGTCAATACCAATGGAATGAATATCGTTCAGGCTCATATTTTTCCGCCCCCATTCCACTGCCAGTCGGCAAGAAATAAAAACCTTATGCCAGGAAGTATGAAATGCCTCGGCCACTTCTTTCCAACTTAACCTTTTGGCCCAATGAGATAAAAAGCTTGCATATTGATTTGTCAAAGGTCTTTTCCCATTTCCCCAAGGTAGTAGTTCCACTTTTATTCCGCATCGGGGACACTTGACGCGTCGGGGGGCATAAAGAAAAAAGGTCAAAATACCCCACATGGGAATATGTTCGAAACTTCGAACAGCTAACGTATCGTACGTGGGGGCTTTTTCATTACAAACCGAACAGATACCTTTGCTTCCTTTACGTGCAACTATTTCTATATTTATCCTTGGGGGGATAACAGAATTTACAAGAGTGCATTTTTTAAAGACAAAAGACTTGAAATTAAGTGTATAATTTAGTATTGTTTTTAGATGCATGGCATGTTTTCTCCTTAAATTTGTTTCGTGAGTGAAACTAACATTATAAACGAGAAAGCATGTCATGTCTATTCACAGTAACACAATATTGACTGTATCCTATTTTTATTCACACCCTATCTTGTTGGAGTATAATTTTCTTCACCAAAAAGCCTTGACAAAAAAAGAATCCTCAGCCGGTAAAACGGAAGCGGCCTCTGCTGGAGAGCAACCCGCCAGAGATAGTGTAATCATCAACATTAAAAGTTCAAAATTTAGGGGTTTTCCGCAAAATTAAAATACCCTGACTGGGGCAGAGAGGGAAAGGTGGTTTGGGGGGTGTGGGGGGAAGGAGGTGCCTGCCCCCCGCGAAGTTAAAAGATAGAATCGGGGATTTTAATCTTCAGAATTGGACGATTAATAATGTTGTGGATTACAAGATAGCCGGTCGGGTGATGACTAATATCTGTCAAGGGGAGTTGAAAAAAAACTCCCCGCCCATTCACAGGTGTAATGGCATGAAGGTTCAGGTTCGTTGTTTCCCAAATGCCTCAAAAAACTCTCGCC
>JAAENB010001069.1 GCA_024224995.1 bacterium
ATAAGAAAGCCGTTAATCATCAATTTTCCATTCCTCTTTTACAAGGTCCGGCAGCTCAAAGTTTGTTACCTGCAAAGTATTCCCTTTATTGTTCTGATTCATCTTTGCCGCACTCAGGACCGACCATGTGACTTCATCCGCTTCCTTTACTTCACGCATATCGACAATAATATCCCGGGTATTGTTTTCAATAAAAGTATCAAGCACGCCCCCCAGCATTAAGGCTCTGTCGAAATCTATTATGTTGTCTAAAAGATAAAAAACAGCTTCGCCTTTCTCCCCTTCTCTTTGCCGGTAATTTAAACTCTCTTCCGGTAACTCGTCAAAATATGGATTGTCTTTCTCTTTCATGATGCTTTTTATACTCCTGAATATGTTTGTTCAAATTTCTGTTTGCTTATGGGTTTTAAAACAATGTTCCAATTATTAGTTTCAAAAACCTGCTCCATTTTTTTGTTTAGCCCAAAAACTATGAATTCAATGTTATTCTTTTTCGCAAATGTGTGCGCCCTCATGAGCCCACAGATTGCTATGTTGTCAATATTGGTCATTCTCCTGCAATTTACTCCCATGACCTTCAAATTTTCCAACTCCGCCTCCAGCGTTGTTTCGATTGCTCCCGCTATTCTAAAATCGCACTTTCCCCTGGCATGAACAATTGTTACCGGTCCGTGTTGTTCTGTTACCAAATTAACCATTTGTTTTTTCTCCTATGGGTAAAGTAACCGGGGACCAGACTTTAACCCCGGGCAATACGACAATGCCCTGGAAAGTTTGTAACCGGCAATTAAAGCCTGGCCCCTACGAACTACAAAATCATCAAATCAACTTTTGGCACTACGGATTTTGTCCCAGCTCTTAAATAAAAGTCCATATTTTACATCTGTTAAGTTGAAATGAATCTGAAGCTTTACGCCTCTATAAATAAGCACGTTTTAAGGGGAAAAAATTCCGATTTTTTTTTGTTTGGAGGAAAAAAAGTTAAAAAAGGGGATAAAAAAACCGGCATTGGGAATGCCGGTTTTTTTAATAGCCGTAGTGGTATTAGTTCTTATCTATTTTTATTTTTGATAAAATAAGTACGCCGAACCTTTATTGACTGCCTCACCTATATCATTTCCATAGGCTCCTACGATGACTGTGTTTCCATCTGATGAGATTGATATACACCCTCCGAAGTAATCACCCGAAGCTGCATCTGAAGCATAAAGTTTTTTCTCCTTCCATGAACTATCTTCCAGTTCAAAAAAATAAGTGATTCCTGCATTCAATCCTTTGTCGCTATTTCCTGTAGCCCCGACAACAACACTGTTTCCATCAGCAGATATTGAAATGTTACTATTGCCAAAACCTTCATTATCTTGAGCATTTGCCGGCATTATTTTCTTTTCATCCCAAGATGATCCGTTCCATTTATATATATATGCGGCTCCACCATTATTCTTCTTTCCATCATTCCCGGGAGCTCCTACAATAGCACTTTTCCCGTCAGGGGTTATTGATATGCTGTTCCCAAAATAGTCATCACTTAACCCGTCGTCTGGGATTAGCTTTGTTGCCTTCCATGAGTTACCGTCCCAATTATATAAATAAGCAGCTCCGGAAGTAAAGCTCCCAACCTTGTTTCCTGGGGCTCCAACTACTGCAACACTCCCGCCAGAAGATAAAGATACACTCCTTCCAAAATAATTTAAGCGTGCTTCCCCATAAAATTTATTTGTTTCTTTCCATGAACTCCCACTCCATTTATATAGATACGCAGCTCCGGCCTGAACACCTTTTTCGTTATTCCCATAAGCTCCTATTATTACTGAATTCCCATCTGGTGAAATAGATACACTCCTCCCAAAATAATTTAAGCGTGCTTTCCCATAAAATTTATTTGTTTCCTTCCATGAACTACCATTCCATTTATATAGATATGCAGCTCCGGCCTGAACACCTTTTTCGCTATTCAAATAAGCACCTATTATTATTGAATTCCCGTCTGATGAAATAGATAAGCTCTTCCCAAAATTCTCACCTGCTACCCCTCCGGTAATTTTTTCTTCCTTCCATGAACTACCATTCCATTTATATGTATAAGCAGCTCCGGCTTGAGAACCTTCTTCGTCATTTCCGTATGCACCGACAAGAAATGTGTTGCCATTCGATGAAATAGATACACTGCTTCCGAAAGAATCATCCTTTTCACCATCTGACGCAACAATTTTTTTCTCGCTCCATATATTACCGTCCCATCTATATACGTAAACAGCCCCAGCACTTGATCCTTTTTCGTCGTTTCCATCAGCTCCCACAATGATAGTGCTGCCATCTGCTGAAGCAGCCACACTTCTTCCTTCA
>JAAENB010001070.1 GCA_024224995.1 bacterium
AGCTTCCTGATAATATTAACAATCTTCTGCTGAGATTCCTCAACATCACGAAGACGGATCGGGCCCATAAAGTCCATATCCTCACGAAGCAGGGCGGCGGCACGTTTGGACATATTCCGGTATATTTTTTCCTGAACCTCGGCATCGACTCCTTTCAGGGCTTTACCAAGATCCTGCATATCGACTTCTCTAAGAACCTTCTGAATAGACCGGTCGTCCAGGAGTACGATGTCCTCAAAAACAAACATTCTCTTTTTGATCTCTTCCGCCAGTTCGGGGTCTTCTTCTTCAAGCGCTTCAATAATAATCTTCTCAGTACCACGGTCTACACTATTAAGAATCTCAACAACAGCGTCAATACCACCGGCAGAGGTAAAGTCCTCACTTGCCAGGGTAGATAGTTTTCTTTCAAGAACCCGGTCAACTTCCCTGAGAACATCGGGAGAGGTCCGGGCCACTTTTGCAATCCGTTTGGCAACATCGGCCTGGATCTGGTGATTCAGGCCCGAAAGTATTTGTGACGCCTTTTGGGGATCAAGATATGCCAGAATAAGAGCAACTGTCTGGGGGTGCTCACCCTGGATAAAGTTCAGCAGGTGAGCAGGGTCTGTTCTACGGATGAAGTCAAAGGGCCGAACCTGCAATGAGGAGGTAAGCCGGTTTACCACGTCAATGGCTTTCTGCGTTCCAAGAGCCCGTTCCAGGATCTCCCGTGCATAGTCAATACCGCCATTGGCGATAAAGTCCTGGGCCATCATCAGTTCCTGGAATTCCGTAAGAACCCGGTCCCGGTCGTCCGGTTCAACCTTGTCAAGCCTGGCAATTTCAAATGTTAGCTGTTCAATTTCATCTTCACGCAGATGCTTGAATATCTCCGAAGAAACATCAGATCCCAGTGATACAAGAAATATGGCAGCTTTTTGCCTTCCTGTTAAGGGCGCTTTTTTTGATTGAACCATAGTAGTGCTAATTTATCTCCTGGTGCTTTGCCCGCGAAGTTTCTCATCAAATAAACATGATCCATTTGAAGGAAACTATATAAATAAAAAATAGATGGATTAATCCTTATTGTCAAGTCTATTTGCTTTCCGCTCCACGCCTTTTTTAACAGGGACCGGGCAATTTCGGTTTGTTCGTGCCGTAAAGCTATCTCAAAATATAAATAGATATATTAATCTTTACAGATCTTCTGTGCAAAATCGGTTAAAAGACGGGCTGTAAGCCCCCAGATCTCAAAACCTTCATAGTAATAATAAAAAACCGTGTAATTCTTTCCGTTATGATGAAATTGCTCTGTTCTGTCGCACTCTTTATTTACAAACATGGCCAATGGCGCTTCCAGCCAGGCGTCTATTTCATCCCTGTTTATGCGGTATTCCATGGGATGCTCAATGGCTCCCACAAAGCAGCTCACATGATATCCTGCTATAGATATATAATCGTCAAATTGGCCAATATACTCAATTTTTTCAGAGGGAATTCCTACTTCTTCATAGGTTTCACGGTAGGCAGTATGCCGAATGCTCTCATCTTCATCATCATAGCCTCCTCCGGGGAAAGAGACCTGTCCTCTATGGGAACGGAGTTTTTCCGAGCGTTTGGTAAGCAGAACAAAGGGTTCTCCGTTCTTGTTCATAAGCAGCATTTTTACCGCGGAAGGCTTGTTTTCCGCAACATCAATTGACCGGGGCTGCCGTTCCTGTAATCGTTCTCTTAACTCCTCTTTAAATTCACTAAAGTCCGCTTCTTTTTCGAATCGCATCTTCATATAAATCACCACCAAAAGAGTCATTAATTACAATTACGGGAAAATCTTTAACGGTGAGCTTGTAAATAGCCTCCGGTCCCAGATCATCAAAGGCCACAACTTCCGCAGCGGAGATTCTTTTACTGAGAAAGGCTCCCGCTCCTCCAAAAGAACTAAAATACACAGCATGATATTCACTAATAAGAGTCTTAACCTCGCGTCCCCGTTTTCCCTTTCCAATCATCCCTTTTACTCCGAGTTTGAGCATGGTTTCGGTAAAAGGGTCCATGCGGTACGATGTTGTAGGTCCGGCCGATCCAATGATCTTTCCCTGGGGCGTTGGGCTTGGTCCTACATAGTATAATATTGATCCCTTCAGCTCAAAGGGAAGTTCTTTGTTTTGCTCCTGCATACGGCACAAGCGCTCATGAGCCTTATCCCGGGCGGTGTAGATTACTCCTGACAATAAAACCCGGTCCCCGGCCCGGAGCCCGCCTATTTCCTCTTCAGTAAATGTGGTTCCCATTTTTTTCCAGTTTGTATTTATCATAGCACCACCGTCTTATACCTGAGAGAATGGCAGTTCAGATTTAAGGCCACAGGCAGTGAGGCTATATGAGCCGGGGCTTCTTTAATAAATACCCCTCCTGTAGTGGAATGCCCGCCAAATCCCAGGGGCCCTATATTGCTCGCGTTCAGGTGTTCTTCAATTTGTATTTCCAGGTCACTGTAAAAGGGATCGGAATGCCTGGTTCCAATACCCCTTAAAACCGCTTTTTTTGAATTAAGCAGGGCAACATCGGCAGTTCCTCCGATTCCCACTCCCAGGAATATTGGGGGACAGGGGTTTGGACCTGCTTCTATTACGGTTTCTTCTATAAAATTAACAATAAGATCCACGGAGTCTGTTGGCCTGAACATTTTCAGGGCTGTCATATTTTCGGAGCCGCCTCCTTTGAGATAGACGGTAATACTAATTTTATCGCCCTCTACTAATTCCGTGTGAATAAACGCCGGGGTATTGGTAGCGGTATTGACTCTTTTTAAGGGATCGCCAACTACCGATTTTCGCAGGTTAAATTTTTTATACGCGTCTTCAACCGCTCCGTTCAGGGCTTTTTCCAGGGGCTCTCCTTCAAGAGCAACATCCTGTCCAATTTCCATAAAGATAATTACCACTCCGCAATCCTGGCAGAGAGGCAGTTCTTCCTCTCTGGCTAGAGCCGCGTTCTCAACAATTACACCCAGGGTCTCCCTGGCAAGAGCAGACTCTTCATTGTCGATCATTTCTCTAAACTTTTCTTCCACTGAATGGGGAAGGGAAAAATTCGTTTTATACACAAGATCGACGATTATTTCTTTAATTTCATTTGTATTAATAATTCGTTTTTTCATAATTATTGTCATTATCCCGGTTTTGGCCTGGGAATTCAACTCTTTATTTTTGGGGGATTATGACCTGAGATGCTTAATTAAAATCAAAAAACGAGACGTAGTACTGGGCATAAATCCCCGCCCTCAATCCGCCGGGGTTTGTGCTGCTGGTATTACTATCCTTGCTGAAGAATATGGCAGGAGAATATCGAACATCCAGGCCGATATTGAAAAGGTATCGGGGCTTTCCAATTATAAGGCCAATCTGGAATCCCACAGTAAAGGCCGTATTCCAGGCAGGTTGATTGATCCCCTCCGTAGGGTGATAATTAGCGTATTGGGCCAGGTCAAAGAAAAATAAGCCCATGTGAAATCCGCAATAACTGTCATGCCCCGGCATGGTTTGAAAATAGATCCCCAGGGGAAGGCTTAACTGCGGGGTATAACCCGTATGTTCGCCATTCCATGTGCCCTGGTATCCACCCAGGTTAAATCCCACATTGATTCCCAGTGACCAGATATTTTCCCCATACCGGCCTTCACGGTCTGCAGCCTCATCCATGAGGTTTTCCAGAACCAGTTTCCGGGCAGCGCGTATATTTTTTAATTTATCATCATCATTGGAATATGTTTCCGTATAGATCGTTAAAGCGTTCATTAATGATGAAAGATTCTTCACACTTTTTTTGGAATCATTGGCATTTTTGGCCGCCCTGTCAATGTGCCTGCCCGCAGCTTTCAGCAACTCGGAAACCAGGCGTGGATTATCATTGTTTAATTTTGAATTAATAATATTTTTTAGTGATTCCAGGTCTTCCACCGGAAAATTGATATCATTTTTTTCCAGTACCATTTCTAAGATAGTGAGAAAAAAATCGGAAGCTGCCTGCAGCCGTTCCCCTTGAGTCAAATCTTCATATCCCAGGGTTTTCGCTCCAATATTAACAAGTTTTTCAAGTTCAATTGGAGAGATCTTTTTTATAATACTTTTATATTTTTTTAATGTTTCAATTTTATCCTGTTCTATATGCTCTAAAAGATTTTTTACCAGGTCAATGGTATTCGTCCTGCCGCTTTGATTCCCATATGCTCTGAGGGAGGTGAAGACCAGTTCCATATATGCAATTTCCCGCTTATGTTTTTCTGAATCGAATATTTCTTCCCAGGGAAAGTAGGCCATGTAATTCATAAGGCGATTGTTCTTCCCCACACTGGTTTGTCCTTTATGAGTCAATCCTTTAAGCATGATAGAATAATACAGTGTTACCAGCTCAGTAATCTCTTTTTCCAGATCTGCCAGTTTTTTGAACTCTTTTTTAGCTTC
>JAAENB010001071.1 GCA_024224995.1 bacterium
CAGTCTCTTCTCAATCTCGCGCAGTATCAGCACACCGCCGTCAGAAGAAAGTGAGCCTCCATCAAAGCGGGCATGAATATCCAGAGATTCAACAGGTGACAGACCGGGGAGAAACAGGTTATCTTTATTCATGGCGGGCCGAACTTTCTGCTGGTAGTGGATGACCTTGTCTAGACACCAAAATCATACGCTATTTCAACAGCTTGTTCCACGCCCGTCAGCTATATTATGCACTCTGATGAATAATCCGGGTTAGAAAAACGAAAATCGGTAGCTTTTATTGATTTTAAGGGCACTGGTTTTGATGCGCTTCTGTCACGAATTCCCAAAGAGAGGGAACAGGATGTTATTGTGGTTGACGCATCCGATACCGATTATTGTTTCTGTCTGAATATTTTGGCAACAGTTCAAAAACGGGATCATGCGGTTTTCGTCTCAACTCTATTATCATCACTCAAAGATTATTGGCTTTTGGGTGAAACACCGACCGCCAATATCAACCAGTTTTTCAAAGCAGCGATCGGTAGTCTACTGAATATGGAGCATGTGAGTTTGTTCCATGTGCAACAATTATTGCTGTACGAGAAAGAGAGGGACAAAGCTCTCGAACAAAACATACCCGCCAACTACCGATGGTTCTGGACAGTATTTGAACAGGGAATAAAACCTGAAAACAAACATACTGAAACGTCCAGCACCAAAAACAAATTTTGGGATGCGATATTTGAACCAGTCATTGGCAACCTGATTGGAGCGAGAGATAATCACCTTACATTCAACGACAAGATTGTTTTGGTAAAATTGCCGGTCCTGAATATAGGAGTGGACAATGCAAAATTTCTGGGCGCTCTCCATGAAAAGGAACCGAAAACGCGTAGAAAAACGCTCTTTTGGTGGGAAAATAAAGCCCGTATGCTGCCCATTCAACCGGCCTTCAATGGCCGCCATGTCCTTTGCGGAATGCGCCAGTCTATGCCTTCCAAAAGCATCGCCAGTTGAGCCGC
>JAAENB010001072.1 GCA_024224995.1 bacterium
CCAGCCCCCCTCCACAGGGGGGCTGGTGCTGGTGCTCACCCGAGCTCGAACGTGCCGCAATATCAAGATATGACCATTTACCTATAAGATTGTTACGTAAAAAGAGCTCCCAAAGCGGTATATTAATTATTTGCCATCTCGATTATTTTAATTGACATATATATTTTATGATTTATAGTATAAGCAGTTTGCAGCTCCTCAATACATGCAAGATGTGGGTTTTCGGAGGGAACCCACATCTTGCATGTACGCTTCACTGTTTGGAGGAGTAGTGCAAATTTATATATATATATATAAGGTGACCATGGGACAAAAATATATCATTTCAATTGATCTTGGCACAACCGGGAACAGGGTTTTCTGTTTTGACGAGTCAGGACAGCCAATATCCAGTGAATACAAAGAATTCACTCAATACTTCCCAAAATCATCATGGGTTGAGCATGATGCGGAAGAAATCTGGCAGTCTATTTGTGAACTCATTCCTGCGGCGATCAAAAAAGGAGATTTATCAGGAGAAGACGCTCTTTCTATTGGAATCACCAACCAGAGAGAGACAACCGTACTATGGAACAAAGATACGGGTAAACCGATCTATAAAGCCATAGTATGGCAGTGCAGAAGGACTATCGACATATGCAATAAGCTAAAAGACGATGGATTGGAAAACGTATTTAGAGAAAAAACAGGCCTCGTTGTAGATGCTTACTTTTCGGGAACCAAAATAAAATGGCTTTTCGACAATGCGGCCGGTGCCAGGAAGCTGGCAGAAGAAGGAAAACTGTTATTCGGTACTATTGACACCTGGATACTCTGGAATCTTACCGGGGGAAAGTCTCATAAAACCGATTATACCAATGCTTCCCGTACGCTCGTATACGACATTCATAAGAAAGAATGGTCAGCTGAGCTGCTTGAAGCCCTGGATATTCCGTCGAATATTTTGCCTGAAGTTGCCGATTCGGCTTCGGATTTCGGGAAAACCCTTGATACTCCGGGACTTCCAAACGGAGTTCTTATTGGCGGAATTGCCGGTGATCAGCAGGCTGCCATGGTGGGTCAGAACTGTGTTTTCGAAGGTACTCTTAAAAATACCTACGGTACCGGTTGTTTTATGCTCATCAATAATGGCGATAATTTTATTATATCAAAAAACGGGCTCCTTACGACCCTGTCATGCGATAACTACGGGAAACCGGTCTATGCCCTTGAAGGGTCGGTCTTTATTGGCGGTGCTGTTATCCAGTGGATTCGTGACTACCTGAAATTTTTCGAAAACAGTGCTGAATCGGAAAATATGGCACGGTCTCTGGCAAATGAAGAAGATTCCGTAGTTCTGGTTCCTGCTTTTGTAGGTCTGGGTGCCCCGTACTGGAAAATGGATGCCCAGGGAGCCATTTTTGGCCTTACCAGGGACACAACGCGGGAACAGGTTGTGCGGGCGGCTCTAAAATCAATAGCCCTGCAGTCTATGGATGTTATCAATGCCATGCAGCAGGATACGGGAAAAGAGATCAAGGAATTACGGGTTGACGGCGGCGCTACTCAAAATACTTACCTGCTGCAGTACCAGGCCGATATTCTTGGAATTCCGGTTCTGCTTCCGGAGCATACGGAATCTACCGCTCTGGGCGCTGCCTATCTTGCGGGTATTACTGCGGGTGTATTCAAATCTGTTGATGATGTCGCTCAATCAAATCAACTACAAATGAAATTTTATCCTGTAATGAAGGATGAAATTCGGGAACATGAAATAAAACTCTGGAAAAATGCTATTCAGAGATTATTATAACAAAGAAAAAGCTCATTGTCTGTCTTCCTTCTGTTGAAGGAAGACAGAGAGTACAAGAACCAAATAAATTTACTACTTGGAGGAAAGACAATGGCAAGACCTTTACTAGGTGAAATATTATTGGAAGAAGGCGAAATAACACAGGACCAACTAGACAAGGCTCTTGAAGTCCAAAAAAACGAAGGCGGCTTAATAGGGATAATCCTGGTTACGCAGGGCGCTATATCGGAGCAAACTCTTGTTAAATACCTGGCTCTTCAGGCAGAAAGAGTTACCAGTTCTGATTAATGCCGGTGATTACAAAATAATATTTCCAAAGAGAAACCGGGAGCCGGAATTCAGTTGAAAGCCAAAAGCTTTCAACTGAATTTCAGTCCCGTGCCTGTTTAATTCGGGACTTCTTTAGCTGATTATTAATATTCTATGAGGATATTTCTTCCAGCCAGTTATATTTGTCTTCAAATTCGCCTGTTTGTATTTGGACCAGCCTGTTATAGAGATCTGTTATTATGGGACCTGCGCTTTTGCCGTCTCCATAGGTAAAATCTTTGTCTCTATAATGAACACGATTTACCGGGGTAACTACAGCCGCAGTTCCTACTGCTCCAAGCTCATCGAATTTTTCAATCTCTGTAATTTCAACAGGTCGCCGCTCAACTTCCAGTCCCATTTCTTTCGCGATAATTGAAAGACTGTCATTGGTTATACTCGGTAAAATTGTTCCCGACTGCGGGGTGATATACTTTTTCCCCCATATTCCAATAAAGTTTGACGTTCCAAATTCATCAATATACTTTTTCTCTACCGGGTCGAGATAGAGTACTATTGGGTATCCCTGGTCCTTTCCATACTGGCTGCCTCTTAAGCCTGCCGCGTAATTCCCGCCAATTTTGCAGTCACCTACTCCCTGTGGAGCGGCTCTGTCCAATCCCTCAATCGCAAGAGCCTGAACCGGGGTAAAACCGCCTTTATAATAGGGCCCTACAGGTGTTACCATTATCATAAAAATATACTCCGATGCCGGTCCCAGGCCCACTCGCGCACCCATGCCCAGCACTATTGGCCGTACATACATACTGGCTCCTGTTCCGTATGGCGGTACAAACCTGGCATTGGCCTTTACCACCTTATGCAGCCCGTCCATAAAAATATCATCGGGTACTCCCGGAATAAATATCCGTTCACAGCTCCTCCGCAGCCTCGCTGCATTCTCCTGCGGCCGAAACGATACAATCCTTCCGTCTTTCGTTTCAAAGACTTTCAATCCCTCAAATGCCTGCTGACCATAGTGAACACATGGCGCTGCTATATGCATCGGCATCGTCTCATCGGATGTGAGCTCCCCTTCGGACGACCACTGGCCATCTTTATAATAATATCGAATATTATAATCTGTCTTTACATAATCAAACGGTAAATTTTTCCAATCAAGATCTGCTTTTGCTTCTGCCGCTGCGCTTGTCATAATATTTCCCCTACTAAAATTTAAATAATAGTTCCTTTCTATCCATTTTATGTGCGAATTGGATCAGTTTCTGAAAATTATCCAATATTGTCAAGAAATAATCTTTTTCACTATATTCTTCTCTCCATTCAGCACTTCAATTTACTAATTTTTTTAACTCGATATCAGGGAATGAGTCCTGTCTTTCCGGAACAGGAGGCACGGATGCCGACGCCCCTGTACAATACAGGACGTATTATTATAGGGGTGGAGGAAAGACAGGACTCATTCCCGAGCTCTCCCATCGAAAAAGGGGGGTTAAGGGGCACCTGCCCCTTAACCCCTCCCCTCCGCGGCGCGCAAGCGCCGCGACACCCGGGTATATCAGCCCGGAATGTAACTTCTGCCCGGAGCAATACCTCCGCAGAACGCTCGGAACTCGCTCCGCTCAAACAGCCTCACAACCCGCAGAGGTATTGCTCCGGGCAGAAGTTACATTCCGAATTACGTTTTTCGGTTTATTCACGAGCTCACCTATCGAAAAAGGGGGGTTAAGGGGCGCCTGCCCCTTAACCCCTCCCTCCGCGGCGCGCAAGCGCCGCGACACCTGTCGTCACCCGGGTTGTGTCTTAGAATTTTGCGTCGTATATAAGGTATATCGACCCGGGATGTAAACTCTGCCCGGAGCACTGCCTCTGCAGAACGTTCGGAACTCGCTTCGCTCAGACAGCCTCACAACCCGCAGAGGCAGTGCTCCGGGCAGAGTTTACATTCCGAATTACGTTTTTCGGTTTATTCACGAGCTCACCTATCGAAAAAGAGGGGGTTAAGGGGCGCCTGCCCCTTACCCCCCTCCCTCTGCGGCGCGCAAGCGCCGCGAGACTCTTACGGTAAAAAAAATTCAGACTGGATTGACAGGATAATCGGGATAATATAATAATGCCTCTACTCTATTATTATACCGGGTTTAAAAATGGAAAATATCAGTCAACGGTTCTGGG
>JAAENB010001073.1 GCA_024224995.1 bacterium
ACTTACACCGTCAAGGGATGAAGACCACCAATGAATTTGGTGTTTTTTTAAAAGAGGGGTTTGGACTCCGCTTCCCTGAATATAACAAGCTTTGAAAAAGCATTACGGATCAAGGGCAGCACAATATATTAATGGTATAGGGACGTATTGAGCTTTTACGCACAGTACAGTGGTGCAAGTGTCCATAAAAATGATGTTAAAACAGGAAGCCACGGCAAGCTAAAGTCTACAGATCTCCCAATCTTTAAGGGGTCCAATTTTGGCGAAAAAATGGCCATTTACGAAAAGCACATAGGTGAAGATCTCTATATAATTATAGGAAACAGAGATACCGGAAAAATAGCTATGTTGTGCCACAGTTATAACTTCACAGGGTTGGAACAGTTACTTGTTAGCCACACATCTGTCCTATCAAAAGTAAAAAGCATCACCCGTGATTTATCAGCATTGTACCAAAAACTATGTGACCGGTTATTTCCAGATGCGGTCCAGGTTGGGGATAAATTCCACGTAATACGCCATTTGATGAAAGCTAACCGGTAATAAGAATAAAAATCAGACAATAGGAACTTAAAAAACGCCGGGAGGTTTTTAATGAGTTCAAGGGGGCTGAAAAATTACGGTTGGAGGA
>JAAENB010001074.1 GCA_024224995.1 bacterium
AATTGACTAATCTTACAGAGCTTTACCTTTCTGGCAACGATATAAGCGACATAAGCGCAGTTGCAGGACTTACTAATCTTACAGAGCTTTACCTTAATTACAACCGAATAAGTGACATAAGCGCAGTTGCAGAATTGACTAATCTTACAGAGCTTTCCCTTTCTGAGAACCAGATAAGCGACATAAGCGCAGTTGCAGGACTTACTGATCTTACACGGCTTGGCCTTTATAACAACCAGATAAGCGACATAAGCGCAGTTGCAGGACTTACTGATCTTACACGGCTTTCCGTTTCTGAGAACCAGATAAGCGGGATAAGCGCAGTTGCAGGATTAACTAATCTTACAGAGCTTTACCTTTCTGAGAACCGGATAAGCGATATAAAGCCTCTGGTTGATAACAGCGGAATCAGCAGCAATGATACTGTCATATTTTATAACAGTTACACTGAAGGAAGCAATCCGTTAAGCATAACTTCATGCACGGTTTATATTCCACAGTTGCAGGATCGGGGGGTGACTGTGGGGTATAACTGTTCATCGTCAGCTATTTTCCCTGATAAAAACCTTGAGACAGTGATAAGACAGGCAATAAACAAACCCACAGGAGATATTCAGGAGTCTGATCTGCAGAGTCTGACCAAATTGGAAGCTGGCGGAAAAGATATAAAAAATATTGAAGGCTTACAATATTGCACTAATCTTACAGAGCTTAACCTTTACAGCAACCAGATAAGCGATATAAGTGCTGTGGCAGGACTGACTGACCTGGCAGGGCTTAACCTTTCCGGCAACCGGATAAGCGATATAAAGCCTCTGACCGACAACAGCGGAATCAGCAGCGGTGATACTGTTCTTCTCTATGACAGTTACAGCGGAGAAAGCAATCCGTTAGGCACAGCATCATGCACGGTTTATATCCCGCAGTTGCAGAACCGGGGTGTAAATGTGGAGCATAACTGTTCATCGTCAGCTATTTTCCCTGATAAAAACCTTGAGGCAGTGATAAGACAGGCAATAAACAAACCCGCAGGGGATATTCAGAAGTCTGATTTGCAGGGTCTGACTGAATTGTATGCCAGCGGAAAAGATATAAAAAATATTGAAGGTTTACAATATTGCACAAATCTTACAGAACTTATCCTTTATTGGAACCAGATAAGCGACATAAGTGCTGTGGCAGGACTGACTAAGCTGACAGAGCTTTCCTTTTCTTACAACCAGACAAGCGATATAGGAGCCGTAGCAGAACTGACTAACCTGACAAGGCTTCGTTTTTATAACAACCAGATAAGCGATATAAGTGCTGTGGCAGGACTGACTAACCTGACAGAGCTTGACTTTGCTTACAACCAGATAAGCAATATAAGTGCTGTAGCAGAACTGACTAACCTGACAGAACTTCATCTTTATAATAACCAGATAAACGATATAAGCGCTGTGGCAAGACTGACTAAGCTGACATGGCTTTCCTTTTCTGACAACCGAATAAGCGATATAAGTGCTGTGGCAGGACTGACTAACCTGACAAATCTTTACCTTTCTGACAACCGAATAAGCGATATAAGTGCTGTGGCAGAACTGACTAACCTGACAAGTCTTTACCTTTCTGACAACCGAATAAGCAATATAAGTGCTGTGGCAGGACTGACTAAGCTGACATGGCTTTCCTTTTCTGACAACCGAATAAGCGATATAAGCGCTGTGGCAGGACTGACTAAGCTGACAAATCTTTATCTGTCTGACAACCGGATAAGCGATATAATCGCTGTTACAGGACTGGCTGAACTGACAGAGCTTGACTTTTCTGACAACTGGATAAGCGAGATAGATGCTGTAGCAGGAGCGACTGAACTGACATGGCTTAACTTTTATAGTAACCAGATAAGCGATATAAGTGCTGTGACAGGACTGACTAACCTGACACGGCTTGACCTTCCTCACAACCAGATAAGCGATATAAGTGCTGTGACAGGACTGACTAACCTGACAGAGCTTGACCTTTATAATAACCAGATAAGCGATATAAGTGCTGTGACAGGACTGACTAACCTGACAGAGCTTGACCTTTATAATAACCAGATAAGCGATATAAGTGCTGTGGCAGGACTGGTTGGTCTTGCAGAGCTTGACCTTTCTCGCAACCAGATAAGCGATATAAGTGCTGTGGCAGGACTGACTGGCTTGACAAAGCTTTTCCTTTATAACAACCAGGTAAGAGATATAAGTGCTTTGGCAGGACTGGCTGGCTTGACAGAGCTTTTCCTTTATAACAACCAGATAAGCGATATAAAGCCTCTGGCTGACAACACCGGAATCGGCAGTAATGATACTGTTAAGCTTCATAGCAGTTACACCGAAGGAAGCAATCCGTTAAGCACAACTTCATGCACAGTTTATATCCCGCAGTTGCAGGACAGAGGAGCAGATGTGGTACATGACTGCCCATAAAACATAGGCTGCTTAAGTTTGAAACACAATGCTGCATACATCAAAGCCTGCTTTGTACGTTTCCGGCCTGAACCCGGAACACGCACAAAGCAAGCTTTGAACTCCTCTGCCTGAACTTTGGATTCCGAGCTTGATTTCTGGCAACCGGATAAGTGATATCAGAAGAAAACAACAAAGTAACAAAAAAAACTTAAAAAAGGAGATTGTGAAATGGAAAAGTTAAAAAGTATATTAATGTTAATTCTTATTTCAGGACTTTTTATTCTGTGTTCCGGAAATGCTTACGGAGTTGCGGGAGATGCTGACGGTTCCGGAAATATTGATCTGAAAGATGCGGTTCTTGTTTTACAAATCTGTGCGGAAATGAATCCGGCTTCCGGTGCCAGTGTAAGTGCGGATGTTAACGGTGACGGCAGAATAGGAACGGAGGAAGCGGCTTTTATTTTGCAGGCTGCCGCCGGAATCAGAGAACTGT
>JAAENB010001075.1 GCA_024224995.1 bacterium
AACATACACCGATGACGGAGAGTCAATTTCCAGGTCATAGATATTTTCGAAATTAAAATTTTTGATAGTCGCGTATGATGATTCATCATGAAAATCGGCGGCCTCTTTTGACTGGAAATGAGAAAAGTCGACACTGGCAATGACAAAAGTATCGGGAGTAATATTCTTTAATAAAAACCTGGCGAGCCGTTCATTTTCCACAATCTCATTTTTCCAGGTAATTACAATGGGAACTATTTTCGCGTTCGAAAAATATTTTTTAATAAAGGGCGCGTGGAAATAGACGGAATGTTCTTTTATAAACACATTGTTGTTAATAATACCGATATGTTCTTTCTCTATCTTTGACGCGATCTCTTTATTTATAAGAACATCACCATAGACGGTTTTAAAGACGCAATTATCCGCCGAAATAATAGAATGATTTCCGGACTCATAGTGATTTGGCCCAATAATAAAAATAGTTTTGGGATTGATTTTTTTGCTCAAGCCTTTATAAAAGCGGGCAACGTCTCTGTCGGTTATTGCATGGTGCGGAATAATCGCCCCTTTTGGCGCGGCAATAAATTCCATTGCAGGGACCGCGTTATTGATGTGATTCCACATAAGAAGATCATCAGGATAAACGGTCTGTACCAGTACGGGACCGGTACAGCCGCTCAAAAACAATGAACAAATGAGTAAAAACTTAATAGCGCATTCCTCCCCATTCCACTACGGAAAAACCTTTTCGTTTTACCGGCGCCAGTTTTTGTTCTTTAACCTTTATGGGTTTATCCAGCTTTTTGGAATCAAAAAAGACCCTGATAATACTATCAGGAGCGGGATAAATCTCCAGCGGAGCCATGGCGTCTATTTCCTTTTGATCATAGAAATTTATAAAATAATACTTACTGTTACTCAGGATGGGTATCCAGAATTCATTAAAGTCTTTAATTTCTTGATCGTTTAATCCAAGGATTGATAATTTATCCTTAAAAAAACCACAGAGCTTGTTTTTTTCAACAACAAATCCTTCTTTAGAGTATGAAGGGGGATAATTGGAAGACTCCCAGTAGAGATAGGGATATTCCTTTCCGTCTTTTTTATCAACAATCTCTCCCTGGGGATTTGATGTAACAAACCATCCATGGGAATATTCCGGATCTGAAACTGAAATCCCGTTTACGGGGTTAACGGAAACTGAAATTTCCATTTCTTCCTGAGGATATAAATAAATTACCGGTTTTGCCATTTCCCCGGCATACTCATGAAAATAAACGGTAACCTGGTTTGATACTGTTTTGCCGTCGTTAAATTTTGCCACAAAATTATAAATATTTGAGCCGATAAATAATGTCTTCTTCTCCTTTGACAGGGTATAAGAAAAAGTCCCTTCTCTTCTTTTATAATCAGTTAATACTTCTTCATAGGTTACATTTCCGTAGGCGTTTTTAAGCTGGATCTTTATTGTATCCGGATTCCCGGTGACTTCTCCTTCAATATTTCTATCTTCAGTACTGTAAAAAGAAGCTTCATTTTGAGGCGATTTTATTGTTATCATACGGTTTTTATCGCCCTGGACATATATAAATTCTCCATACATCCACGCGGTTTTATATACCAGGAAATTATTCTTCGGTTCTTTATATTCAATATAGTACCAGAAATTGTTCCAGTTGCTTATTTTCATTTTTTCAACGGTCCTGGCAAGTATCCGTATATTTGTTCCGCTTAATACTGCCGGGTGTGACTTCATATTATTAGTCTTTAAGTCTTTGTAATGAAATGTCATATATTTATGATTAATACCGGGGCCTTTCCTGATCCTTACATTATCGGTTGTTGATGAAAGTTTATAGCCCTGCACCACAGAGGAAACTTTCCCCGGCTCCATTGATATAGCAGCATCGGGTTTTTGAAAATATTCCTCATTCCACAGAACGATATTATTATTTTCATCTTTAAGCAAACGGGTCGATTTCGGATTCGCGGGGTCATAGACATAGATGAATTTTATCTTTTCCGATGTAAAGACCGCGGAATTATATTTATTTTTAATAGCGCCTTTCTTCACATAAAAAGCATTATCTTTACTATCTTTATTAAACTCAAAAGTACCGGTCATCGTCCCGTTCTCTTTTCCGAATGTATAATGAGATTTATAGGTCATATCTTTATTAAAAATAAAGTCGAACTCATCATTATACCATCTTCCATCCTTTAAAATATTGAGACTCAGCTCAGCAGGTTTGGAACAACTATTGACGCAAAAACACAGAATCGAAATTAAGAAAACAGTAATTTTTAATTTCATCGGCTTATCCTCGCATATATATTGATAGTATTACATCGCAAGCACAAGTATATACCAGAGTAAAAAAAAGTCAATTATTAATAATTACCGTTGTCCGGTTCATTCGGATAAAGAGCTTGACCACCTATTTATATAATGGTATGTTTTTATGAACATTTACTATGGAGATTTTATATGAAAGCAATTCTTTCTCTTCCCGGAAGATACGGAAGAAGAAGCGGAGCAAGCAATGTACCGGATAAAAACCCGGCCAGGAGAATTAAAGCCGACATAAGCCCCTTGCTCTTCATAAGATCAAATAACAGGGCCGTAAACAACGGAAAAACCCGAAGCTTTTTTAACTTCATGACGCATGATTGATTTTTTACGATGGGTTCTTCTTTCATAGTGTTATCCTTTTTTATTTTGATTTATTACGGAACAACAATTTGTATCGATTTGTTGATTTGCTTCGAATTGCGAAATCGCCTCATTAAGCAGCTTCAGGCAATCCACAACAGATTCCTTTTTGTTTGCCGGAATAATCTTAAGGATCTCTCCCGTAAGATCTATAGAGCATGATTGCAGTTTCTCATTGAGTTCCCTGCCTTTAGCGGTTAATTCAACAATAACCTTTCGCCGGTCTTTGGAACTTCGTTTTCTTTCAACAACTCCATCTCTTTCGAGAACATCTACATTTCGTGTAAGCGTGCTAATGGCAATACCCAGATCGGCACTCAGTTCGTTCATTGAAAGAGCGCCCCTGGCAGATAGTGTCTCAATTGAATAACATTGAGACAGCGTTACTCCGTAACAGTATTTTTCATTCCGGTCAACAACGGCGATTTTTTTAATAAAGCTGCTGAGCAAAGAATAGAATTCAGTATTTAAATCATCAAAACTTTCGTTATTCATTAGAATATCCTTTTTACTTGTATGATACAAGTAAAAAATCAAGAGCAAATCGCGATTTTTTTAAATTTTTCGGCAATTGTTCATATTATTACGGTTAAATATTGACAATACCTCCTCTGCCAACAACAATCCCCTCAACCGGAGCAAACTCCGGCCAAAATCTTAAACTTTAAACTTTAAACTTTGAACATTAAACTAACATACATGCAGGCAGCCCTGGAAGAGGCCCGCAAAGCCTATGATAAGGGAGAGATCCCCATAGGCGCGGTTCTGGTTAAAGACGGAACCATAATCGCCCGGGCCCATAACCAAAACAGGGAGACCCAAAACCCCACGCGCCATGCCGAGATAATCGCCATTGAAGAGGCATGCCGCTGCCTGGGAAACGAACGCCTCACGGACACGGAACTCTATGTCACCAAAGAACCCTGTGCCATGTGCGCCGGAGCAATCGTCCACGCCCGCGTCAAACGCCTCATCATTGGGGCCGGCGATCCCCGCTACGGCGCCTGCGGCACGGTCCTTTCCATTTGCGGCAACCCGCTCCTCAACCACGAACCGGAAATAGAATTCGGCCTCCTGGAAGAAGAATCAGCACAGCTTTTAAAAAGCTTTTTCCGGGAAAAAAGAAAAGGCCCTTCGGCCCGAAAAACGTCATTCGGAATGTAAATTATGCCTGCCTGGAGTGATGCCTCGGCAGGTTGTGAGGCTGTCTGAGCGAAGCGAGTTCCGAACGTTCTGCAGAGGCATCACTCCAGGCAGGCATAATTTACATTCCGGGTTGATACACCTTATATATAACCCGCTCCACAGGGTCAGCTGCTCTTTAGAAGGTGCCCCGATTTCTGAGCACTTACTTATTTTACTTGCAATTATACACCCACGGATATTATTTGCCATTATAATGAAGATACACACACCAACAGACGAAAACATCGAAAAAGCAGCAGCAATAATCCGGTCCGGCGGCCTGGTATCCTTTCCAACAGAGACCGTCTATGGTCTGGGATCGGACGCGTTTAACCCTGTAGCCGTAACAAAGATCTTTGAAGCAAAGGAACGGCCCTTTTTCGATCCATTGATCGTACACATCGCGGAGATGGCACAGCTGGAAGAGCTCACTCCGGAAATAAGCCAAACAGTAAAGAATATTGCTGATAAATTCTGGCCGGGGCCGCTAACCATCGTAGTGCCGAAATCGGATAAAGTGCCTCAAATAGTCACCTCAGGACTGGAAACCGTTGCCGTACGGATGCCCAAACACGAGGTGGCTCACAAGCTTATACAACGATCGGGAACAGCAATAACAGCGCCCAGCGCGAATCCCTTTGGGTATTTAAGCCCCACACGAGCCCTCCATGTGCAAAACCAGCTAGGAAACAGGGTTGATATGATACTGGATGGAGGCGATTGCGAAGTAGGAGTGGAATCTACAATAGTAAAAATCGAACAGGACCGGAACCTTCTTTTACGGCCCGGAGGGATAGCAGTAGAAGAACTGGAAAAAATACTGGGCACCATAGAACGGTCCGTAACCCCTGGGGAGCGGCCCAACGCGCCGGGACAGCTTCCCTGGCATTATTCCCCTGCAACACCATTAAAAATAGTAGACAAAATAGATCATATGTATTTAACTGAGAAAAATGCGGGATTTTTACTGTTTAAGAGTCCAGCCATAGACTTTCCCCGTGAAAGAACGGAGATTTTGTCTCCGCAAGGGGAGATTCACGAAGCCGCAGCCAACCTGTTCTCGTCACTGCACAGGCTCGACAGTTTAAACCTGGCGGTCCTGTACGCGGAAGCAATTCCGGAAACAGGACTGGGCCTGGCCATAATGGACCGCCTCCGCAAAGCATCACAGAGAAGAGAGTAATCGGTGGCCCGTTGGGCCGGGTGATCGGTAATCGGTTAAAACCTCGAGCCTTGAACTTTCTTTAAGAGAGATCACATGAAAAAAATATCATACATACTAATCGCGTTATTCCTGGCAGGGCTTCCCGGATACAGTAAAAAGGCCAAAAACGATTGGGAACTGGTAATTAATAAGGATAAGATCAAGGGATATACCCGCACCGTGGAAGGGTCGGATGTACTGGAGATACGGGCAACAGCCATTATTGATGCCGGGGCCGAGGTCATAGGAGAAACGTTCAGGGATGTTGATGATTATACCAAAAGATCAAAACGCTGTATAGAAGCGAGAAAGATCAAAAGATTCGACCGAAGCAACTTTATTATTTATTATATCATCGGTTTTCCAGGCCCCATCTCGGACAGGGATTTTATTCTTGATGTAAAAACCAAATACGATATGGACCGTGTCCGGGGCATAATAACCATCACCGCATTGAAAAAAGAAATAATACCCAAAAAAAACGGCTGTGTACGGGTAACGGATTTTAAAGCGCAGTATATACTGGAATATATTGGCGAAAATAAAACAGGGTTAATCTATACGGGAAAACTTGATCCGGCAGGGTATATTCCCAAATTCCTGGTGAATATATTCAGCAAAAAAGCCATTTATAACACGATGAAAGCAATCCGGAAGACCTCGAAACAGGAAAAATACATAAAAACCGCGCGCAATTCAGCAGACAGAAGAATGCTGAATAGAATCATGAGCAATAAAAAGCTGGTAAAGAAAATATTTGCCACTCGTCTTTCGGACTATATAAAAAACCGTGAATTTATTAAAATAATTACCGGCGACAAAAAAATCATAGCGCAGTTTTTTGACAATAAAAGCAATATTGGAGAAATACTGCTTTCGGGCTGGGGATCGTACGCGAGCAAAAAAACGGCCGTAAAGCTCCTGCTAAAAGACCATCTAAAAAACCGTTCATTCAGCAGAGATAAAATAAACAGTATCCTGGATAATAAACAACTCATACGCACCATACTACAGGGACGAACCGCACCGCCGGGCACCATCCGTAATATGATCAAAACCCATATAAAGGAATACCGGTGATTGGACCCAGGGGCCGGTAAGAAAAAAAGACTGGTCAAAAATACGATTATCATATAAAATATCGCAAATGCCACCACTCTTTTGGAGGAAAAATAATCATGGCAAAATCAACTCTTTTTAATGAAACAAAAAGAACCGGCGGACTGGCAGACGGTTTTAAATCGGTACTTAACGCGTTTGATGTTTTTAAAAAACATAAAGGATTTGGTAAATTCTTTATTATACCATTTTTATTAAACATTGTAATATTAGGCACTATTTACTATTTTGCGGTCACAAATATTGTCGAATTTGTTAAAACCTTTAACATTGCCGACATCTTAAAGAATGAAGATGCATGGTATAATGTAGTAGTGCTTAAAAGCATTCTCAATTTTCTCCTTAAAATGGCGGAAACACTTGTTATATTGCTCGCTGTTTTAGTGATGACTTACCTTAGCATATTAATCTATAGTGTAATCGGATCAATTATTACCTCTCCTTTTAATGATTTTATTTCGGAAAAAATAGAAGTAGTGGAGGGTGGAGAAACCTTTGACGAACCTTTTTCCGCCTCAGTAATTGGTAAAGATATACTCCGGTCTATTGGGAATGTTTTTAGAATGCTGCGATTTTATATATTGGTTAGTATCCTTTTATTATTACTCAACTTTATACCATACATCGGCAGCGTGGCATACTCTGTACTCAGTTTTTTCGTTACCGCCTATTTCCTGGGTTTTTCCTTTTATGATTTTCCCCTTGAACGGAGACGGTATACGTTCAAAGAAAAACGAAAAATAACCGGGCGCTATAAATGGCTCGTCATTGGAACGGGAGCCGCTTTTTTCCTCATATCCCTTATACCAATCGTTGGTTTCCTGGGCCTTAACCTGGCCGCCGTAGGAGCAACCCGGGAATTTACCGAGCATATAAAACCGGCATTATTAGAAAGGAGTACGGAAATCGAAGAATCGGGCGCGTAGTGCCCGGTTCCGACTACCCACGCAACCTCACATGAACCAGACACCACTCTTTATTGTATTTGAAGGAATTGACGGCTCCGGAAAATCGACCCAGGTAAAGATGCTCACGCGCTACCTGGAATCGAAAAACCGGCCGGTGAAGCAAATGATGGAACCCACGAACGGCCAATGGGGACGGCACATCCGGGAAATCCTTAAGGGAGAGTATACTCCTCCTGTTGAAGAAATGTTCGATCTCTTTATTAAGGACCGGGAAGACGACGCGGAAAACAATATTCTCCCCGCGTTGAACAACAACCAGTCAATAATAATGGACCGGTATTATTATTCCAACGCGGCGTACCAGGGAGCAATGGGCCTCTCCCCTGACTTCATTCTCACGGAAAACCGGAACAAAAATTTCCCCCGGCCTCACCGGGTCTATTATATCGACATTGAACCGGAAGAAGCCATGAACAGGATATCGGGACGAAACAGTTCCGGAGAAGAACGGGAGATATTTGAAAAAGCCGCGTTCCTGGTAAAAGTCCGGGAAATTTATCACTCCATAGCAGCGCAGGAAGATATCTTTTTTATTGTTGACGGCTCCCGTAGTATTGACGATATATTTACCGCGATTAAAAATGATGTTGATACACTTTTATTGAAATAACTAACACCGGGTCTTCGGCTCCGCTCAGACACCGGATGGTTGGGAAAAAATAGGTCTGAAACTGTGTCGACACCGGGGTCTGTTTCCATCGGCCCCCCAACCCCTCGCAGGGGTCGCACCCCTCGCAGGGGTCGCACCCCTCGCAGGGGTCGCAAGAGTTTTTGGAAAGGGACTATACCTTTATGGGTTTAGAAACCTTTTTTCAGCATCTTTTCCCCCTCAGGGGGATAGGGGGCAAGCAGATCCAGTTTCTTAAGAGCAGCGGACCCCGCCCCGGCGGGGAAAAAATACGTCAGAAACAAAATAGTATTGCGAGCTGCATCTGGCCTTGAAGTAGTATGGGCTCTTTGGGTTGTGAGGACTGTTTGAGCAACGCGAGTTCC
>JAAENB010001076.1 GCA_024224995.1 bacterium
CCATATTTACGGCGCTTGGGCGTATGGAAGCGCGCGTGCGTATGTACGGAGGTGTGAGCAATCGGGGGTGTGTGCATGTATATGCCTAAGCGGATGCGCTCGCGCTCATAGGCTTGCTGGCGGTTATGAGCGCATGCATGCGGATAGCCGTTCGTCCTTACACCCTGAGGGAATAAGCACGCGCGCCCGTGAATTGGGTTGCTTTAACAAGGGAAATGTTGAGTTGTAGCCAATCGCGGTTTAATAATTGTATAGCGGAGCATTGGGAAAGAATAAGGTAATAGTAGAATTTATGTTAATTAAAATTATTGTTCAAAGTAAAATGAACATGAATAGATTGTAAAATCTGCCTAGCAGGCTTTATAGTAAAGTGTAAGATTTATATAAGGAGGAGGAATAGATTCTTTGTTTTTGTTATATTTAGGGACAAAGATTAATAGTTTTTAATATAGAACTGTAAGTATTAGTATGGTTGTTAATTAGTTAGCTAAGGTGAACTGTTTAATTAGAATTAAGTAAAAAGAGAGAAGATATATAGAGGGAGTTTTTAATATGGGTGATTTTTTGAGAATTTCTAAAGAAAAAGGCAATATAAGTAGAAGAAAAGTAGAGGATATTGATAAAGTAAGGTAATTTGTATAGAATATTGAATTATTAAGTAGTCATTTATAGAAGTATCAGCAAAA
>JAAENB010001077.1 GCA_024224995.1 bacterium
CGTGGCGGTGGGATGAGGGGTGCCAGCCGCTCGAGCAACTCGCGCCGCTCCATCAGGATGTGGGTCGTGCCATCGCGCCAGCGGTTCTTGAGCCGGTAGCTGAGCAGGCCATCGGGAAGCGCTTCGAGTCGCTCGAGCGCCAGCGGTGGGCGCAGGATGTAGCGACACAGGCGCTCTAGGCGCTGGCGGTCGCGTGCCGGAACAGCGACATCAGCGTGCAGGCTCATGCCGCCGTGGCGAACGCAGCGCGGGGGCAGGTTGGGCCTTGGCGAACTAACTTCGCCCGTCTCGACCTCTCCCTGTGCCGCTTCGAGCGGCACCACCTGGTCACCGAGCCTCCTCCATGGAAGCCCAGCATCGGCCCCCGTTGCGATACGCGAGCGAACGGAAGCAGCCGCCAGCATGGCGAGCAGGGGCTGACCTTCGGCAAGCGCGTCGTCGTCTTGTTCGGTCGCCCTTCGTTCGAGTCGCTTCTTGATCCGCCGGGCGGTCCCCGCCATCACGCGCGCGACGTCTTCGGTAGAAGGGGGTGGCAGGGGCAGGAACCGACTGGGTTCGTGAGCGGGCCCTGGATACATGCCGTCGAGCACCAGCGTGTGGAAGTGCGGTGTGAGGTTGAGCGCTGACCCAAAGCGCTGAATGGCCGTAACCGCCCCCGTGCTTCCGCCACCCCGAATGCCAAAGTGCTCGCGCGCGCGACGACGTTGGTCTGCAAAAAGCGCCCGCATGAAGCACTGCAGCACCTCGCTCGTGAGTTTGGCGTCCCAGGCCATGCGGTAGCGGAGCGGGAATGGCACGGTGAGCACCCACTGACGCACGGCGACTTCCGGAAACACCCGGTCGACAAGGTGGGCCGCCGAGTCTGCCATGCGCCGCCCCGCGCACGAAGGGCACACCCCGCGCCCTTTGCAGGAGAACGCAAGCAAGCGGTCGTGGCCGCAACCTTCGCAGTGCAGTCGCACGAACCCATGGGCGAGCACGCC
>JAAENB010001078.1 GCA_024224995.1 bacterium
ACGAAAGAGAAGAATGAACTGAACACGAATATGACATCAATGTTATGAAAAAGTCCCAAAACAATCCAAAAAGAGCCAAATTGTGCAAATTGAAATAAGTTCGTGGTCTCCATATTATTCGATAAGTGTACGGTCTCCATATTACAACTTGAGTGGGACGAAGGGCACGCCACTCCGTGTGCCCTTTAGTTAGAGAGGGAAGAAGGGGAAGCAGGCTGAGTGGCTCTATCGTCTTACGAGTTGTGAATATCCGCACGGTCTGCAAACGCGCAAGTGTGCAAACTTTATGAATTCGCACGTTAAAAACTACAGTATTGTTTCCATTAATTCGCGCTGCTGCAAGCGATTTGCTGTGTTCTTTTACGTCAACTTCCTTTTTTCGCCGCCGCCTCAGCGGCGGCGAGTTCCTTACGGACGCCAATTCCGTCCGTTCGTGCGTGCGTCCGTGCGTCCAAGGTCAAAACGCAATAAGTAAGCAACGAAAAGTGTCCGACAATATGAAATCGAGGTCACCGATCACTCTGAGGTGGTCAGATTTTTGTCAAAATTTTTCAAAAAAAAGTTATAAGCTTTTTAAATTAATAAAATTAAAATTTCGAAATTCGAAAACGGGCACTTTTCGCGGCAAATTTGGTGCGAAACGAAAGAGAATTGGCGTCCGTAAGGAACTCGCCGCCGCGGGGCGACGGTGAAATAAAGGGACTCTTGGCTGAAATAACAGCAAAACTTGCCATAAATGTGCACAAAGCAGTCAAAATTGGACGAAAATACCCAGTTTTGGTATCA
>JAAENB010001079.1 GCA_024224995.1 bacterium
GGGTCGAGCACGACTGGGGTTGGCTCAGGGTTGGGTGAACCTTCACCGATGAATCGTCGGAACTCGCTGTCGCTACCAGCGATGAGCCGTTCAGCGTCACCCGCTCCCGGGGCCCCACTGGGGTCGACCCAGAGGTGGGGGGCGCGAAAGAATCGCGATGGGATGGCGCTCTGACCAGCGAAGAACAGGCTCTCGTCGAACGTACCGGCCGCGAGGGCGGCCTCAAGGTTGGTTGCGACGGGGCTCGGGGCGTGGTGGTGGCCGTCATGATCCGTCACCGGTCACTGCTCGACGATGTGGTCACCAAAGGCCGTCCGGACACCAGTGACCGTGTGGCGTTGAACGAGACGGCAAGGGCGTGGTTCGCCCGCCGCTACGGGTACGAACCGGCCCTCACCGCCCGGACCCGCGCGTAGAGGGCCGGCTTGGGTAACGACCTGGATCCGCCGTGGGCAGGCGACCTGGTCGAGACACTCGGAGTTGGCGGGTTCGGGTTCATGTTTCCCGGTGGGGCACTGTTGCGTTGATCGATCGGCGGGCGCGGTTCTGCCGGTTGGGTGTCGGGGTTCGGTCAGATCACCGCGGCAAGCTCATCGGA
>JAAENB010001080.1 GCA_024224995.1 bacterium
AAGCGGTTTATTGATATTACTGTAAACAAAATAGCCTCCGGCGGAAAGAGAAGCCGCCGCTGCCGTTGCTGCTAAAATTACAAAAAGAATTGAGCTGGCCTTCATGCTTATGCCCCAGCCTATTTTCTTGAAGAAGAAAAATATGCCTAATGTGCACGCAAGGAATATAGACCATTCCTTCTCCTGTTTCAAAATTTCTATTAACGAAGGCTGTGTATTTTTAATAAAAGCATCTCTTTTTTCAGGCGGTATTTCCATTGATATTTTATACTTTTTCAATACACCCCTCATGGGATATTTTTCTTTTTTCATAGTAGATCCTCAATATTGTTAATTCCTTTTTTTCTTAGGTAGTCTCTTAGTTCACTCACAATCCTTTCGTAATGCCGTACAACCTTACTTCTTGACCATCCCATGACCTCTGCAGCTTCATTATATGTATAATATTGAACTCCGATATAGTCAAAAATGAGCTTATCGGTTTCGTCACCTATTTCTCCAATAGCTTCTTTCAACATGACCCTGGTTTCCTGGAAACCATTGAGAAATTTCAGCGCAATCTCCGATGACTCAAATTCCTCATCATGAATATCCACTTCTTCTCCTCTTTTTTTTAGCTCGGTAAAATAATTTAACACTTCAATTCTTAGTGAACCGTAAAGCCATTTTCGATCATTTTCAATACTATCTATTTTTTTTAAATATGCTATAAAGAGATCCTGGGTTATATCCTCAGCAACTTCTTTATTTTTGACCTTTGTATAAGCTACACCCACGATAATTGGGTAGTATTCACTATACACCTCAATAAATTTGTTTTTGTCTTCTTTATTCATAGCCCCTCTACTATATAGCACGAAAATAAGCATAAAAATTCCAGACTAATCTCTGCGGTTGATAGTATAAAGTCACCATGAAACCAAATGCTATATTGATTACGCTTGCGGCAATAAAGCAGCTATCGCAACAATGACAGCCTATCCCTCAGGAAATACCTGGGTATATTATACCGGCTCTGATCCGTCATATCCGCATGTGGGTATTGGTTACGATAGTCAGGCCATTGTATGGGGGTATGACAACAATGCCTCTTCATATGGAAGTTGGGGAAACTGGAATGACACTACCGGTTGCTGTAACGCGGGGAATACTTCAGAAATTCAAAATCCGGGTTGGCGATACGTGATATATATTCGTTAAAAACTCTTCTCCCGCTCCCGGTGGCCTCTTCTGCTCCTGCGGAGCTGGCTTTTCAAAAAAGAGACCATTCGCGTATGGTCTCTTTCCTGTGCCAGCAGCAGCGCGGTTTTGCCGTCTTTGCCTTTCGCGTTAATATTCGCGCCGTTTTTGAGAAGCACGCGCGCCGTAACAACACTGTTTCGCAGCGCGGCAAAATGGAGCGGGGTGTACCCTCTCTTGTCTTTTTCATTAACATTGGCCCCTTTTTTTAGAAACAGCTTAACCAGTTTGCTGTGATTATACCCGGCAGCAAGATGCAGCGGCGTATACCCCCGTTTGTCTTTTTTCATAACAGCGCCGTTTACTAATAATAACTTTACCAGCCGGTAATGCCCGGCAAGAGCGCCAATGTGTAATGGAGTGGAATTTAACTTTGCTGTATGATTAACGTCCGTTCCTTTTTTGATCAATAATTTAGCTATTATAATTTTATCCCGTCCTTCAAAAACATCATACAGGGGAGTGCATTTTTTTTTGTCTTTCGCGTTAACGTCCGCGCCGTTTTGTATCAATATCTTTACCATATTAAAACGGCCGTAATAAGCAGCTTTATGCAAAGGAGTTTTACCGTCGATATTCGCGGCATTAACATCCGCCCCGTTTTTAACCAGTTTTTTAACTTCATTGATATCGCCTTGATTCACCGCGTGATGAAGAGGGGAGGCATAACCCGAAGCGGATATAATTGTGAATACGATCACGGAACAAAACAGGTACAGTAAGTTTTTCATACGGAGGATTCCCTTTCTATTGTTTATATCTTTTCTGTTATCTATTATCCGGCTTTTTGTGTTTTTAGGCAACACTTTTTTTAGTCCAAATTACCTCTCCGGGAAAACTCTTGACAGCCCGCGAGCGCTGGTTTGTTTATCAAATTGAGTTTGCGCGGAATAAAAAATAATACAAAAGCTCCGTAACTTAAACTGAAAAAGAAATGTTCACCAGGGCGCCGCCTTCTTTCGTGTTATGCGTTTTAACCACCGTGTCCTTGTAATTAAACGCCAGCCGGTCTATGATATTTCCCAGAGAACGGGAGTATATGTCGTGGTTGTCGAATCCCGGCCCATTGTCTATCACTTCAATAGTAATACTGTTATTCGTATTCACGGCAGATACCCGGATTTGTCCGTCGCCTTTTTTCTGGTTAATGCCATGCTTAATGGAATTCTCAACCAGGGGCTGTATGGTAAGGGGAGGGATCAATACCTGCGAGAAATTTCCCTGTAAATCCATTTCGCTGTTGAGGCGGCTGCCAAGCATAACGGAATTCATTCCCAGGTAATTTTCCACGAATGTCCACTCCTGCTCAAAAGGGATAAGAATTTTTGTGGACTCTTCCATTAAATACCGGCAGCTTTCCGCCAGTAGAAAAAGCACCTCCCTTGCCTTTACGGCATCACGTTCGATATAGCTGCTAATCGCATTTAAAGCGTTAAATAAAAAGTGGGGGTTCATTCTTTTTTGCAGCAGGTTATGATGGGCAACCCGGAAATCCCTGACCGTGTGTTTTAACGCGACCAGGGTCTCGACCCGGTGAATAAGTTCTTCCCGGTTAAAAGGTTTTGAAAGGTAATCATTGGCACCGGCTTTAAACCCGGCAGCAAGATCGGAGACGTTATTCTGCGCCGTAAGAAAAATAACCGGTAGTTCAAACAGGGAAAAGTGTTTCCGTAGAGAACGGCAAACATCAAAGCCCGATATTTTCGGCATCATAATATCCAGCAATACCAGGTCAAAGCCGTCTCCCTTTTTATTCATAATAATATCCAGCGCTTTCTCGCCGTCCATAGCGGCAAATACCGTATAGTTTTCATTAATAAGATAATTGCATACCACCTGGAGGTTAACCGGGTCGTCATCAATGGCGAGAAGAACTCCCTTTGTGTCGGGAAGATTTTCTAAGGATTCATTTATTAGATCCAGTGCAGGAATATTGTTGATTGATGCCTGAACCAGCACGCCTCCCTGTATGCTCCGGCTGATTTTTTTTTCTTCTATGGCTTCTATGGCTTTTATGGCATCGATGGCTTCTCTATCCTGTATTTTCGATATTGGCAGCGTAAAGATGAACCGCGCGCCTTCTCCCTCGTTGGACTCAATGGTTATTCTTCCCTGGTGAAGTTCAACAAGTTGTTTAACGATAGAGAGCCCAATCCCGGTACCGCCGTATTCCCTGGAAATTGAACCATCGGCCTGTTCAAAAGATTCAAATATCCGTTCCTGTTTTTCTCCGGGAATACCAATGCCGGAGTCCGCGACCGTGACCTCCAGCATGTTTGAGCTTTTTTCGGAAACAGCAGCGCTTACAATAATCGTTCCCTTTTCGGTAAATTTTATCCCGTTTCCCACCAGGTTAAAGAGTATTTGCAGGAGCCTGGTCTCGTCACCAATCACCAGGGGGATGCCCGGGCTAATGGTGTTTTTTATTTCCAGGTCTTTGCTTCCCTTTAAAGGCCTGCATAGTTCAATTACCACGTCAGTTAGTGATTTTAAATCGACCTGTTTTCGCGCGATTACCAGGTCTTTATTTTTCAGTTTGGAATAATCCAGGATATCGTTAACCAGGTTTGAGAGGCGTTTGCCGCTAACGGCCACCAGGGAAAGATCTTTTTTGATATCATCATCAATGGGGCCTTTCGCGCCTTCAATAATCGATTCCGTAAGACCGATAATACCGTTTAGCGGGGTACGGAGCTCGTGCGAGGTGTTGGAGAGAAACTCATCTTTTAAGCGGTCAACAGTCTGGAGCGCGGTGTTGGCCTTTTCCAGTTCAATATGAACATCGGAAAAGCGGTTGGCCAGGGCGCTGGCAAAAACAACAGACATAAGAAAATACCCCTCGCCGAATAGCTGGGGAAAGTCGTGGAATCCCATGTACAGCAGGAGGCTTGCGGTAAAACAAATAACCAGCAGGGACAATCCTACGAGGATACGTTTCGCGTAAACTCTACCCAACCGGATGGCAATGATGTTTATAACAAGCAAATATACCAGGGAAAGTATTTGAAAAAGCAGGAATATTGGAAAAAGATATTTAATATACAGTACTATCCCCCCGGTAACAATAGTTTCAATAAGTACCCAGAGAGCTAATAAAAAAAATGTATATACCATGACCTTTCCGGGCCATCGTTCCTTTATGGAAAGAAAATGATGGAAAAATTTTATCAAACAAACAGTAAATAAGTTCGCCAGTATATACAGGAATAGTATCATCGCCAGGTAACTGTTAACAATAACAAGCGCGAACCCATTTATCGCAAAGACCCATATTCCCAGCATCAGGCTGCTTCCGGAAAAATAAAGATAATAGACCTCCCGCTTTCTCTTGAGATAGTACAATAAAAAATAAATGGAAAAGAATAGTAAAATAGAGGCGAAGCAGCCGGACCAGGCTGTTTGTTTTACCTGCTTTTCATGAAGCTTTTGAACTGGTCCCAGGCATATATCTCCCTGGAAGCCGTATAAACCGTCAAGGGCGGCAGTACGCATGGCAATCACGTTTTTGCCCGGAACCCATAACGCGGCCGGTAACACAACAAGTGTTGGTTTTGCCGGCAGGCGCGGGAACTCCCCGGTTTTGGATACGTTGTGCGTTTCATGAACAATGGTATCGTTAAAATAAAATTGAACACCGCGGTCGCATAAAGGGGTGAGCAAACCCACGGTCTTTGCCCTGACCCCCTTTTTAATAAAGAGATGCGTCCGGTACCATACGACCCCTTCGCCTTCACCCTCAAATGCGGTTTTAATCTTCCAATCAGCGGAATCACCGGAACCCATATCACCGAATTTGAAATACCAGAAGGGCAGATCATATACCGCATTGAAATCTTTAATATGGATATCGGCAGTTTCGCTGCTATGAGAAGGTTTCGCGTAAAATAATGCCATAAATAGCAATATCATAACGGTAAATAACCGGCTTTTCTTCATTAAAAGTAAATCCTCTGAATTAGATGAAATAAAATCGCATCGAAAACTCTATCATGTAAACCGGATTAAGTCAAGAATCAATATTGTTGTTGAAAAAAAATAATAGATTCCCTAATATAACTGTAAAAGGAGTTTCTCCATGAAAAAAATCAAAAAGGTGTTGTATCTTGTATTATGCATGTTGATAATCATAAGCGCGGAGCTGGTTTCAAAGACAGGAAAACAGCCCCAAATTTTATACAACTGGGCCGATTCCGTTCGGATACGGAGTAAAGCCTCAGTGAAGAGTTCCGTAGTGGCGGTACTAAAAAAAGGGGACGCTGTGCTCTATTCCGGAGAAAAAAGCAGTTTTAGTACAGCCATAACAATCCGTGGAAAGAAACACAATAAGCCCTGGTATAAAATAGAAACAGGGACAGGAGAAAAAGCCTGGGTCTATTCTGCCTTTTTGCAGAAAAAGCCCCTGGTAAAAAACAGGAAAGCCATTATCGTTTTTACCGATACCGATGACGTGAGTGAAGACTGGAACTGGTTTTATTCGGATATAATGGATGCCTGCAAAGGAAAAAATATATATGTATCCCATTCGCAGCTCAACAAGAACATGGTGCCTATAGGGCCGCGGGAACATCCCTATGATTTTATAGATATAGCAACATATTTAAAAACAAAACAAGCCGGGTACCTGTTTATCCATAACAAGAAGATCAAATACGAGGTATATGACTTGAGTGATTTTACCCTTGATAAAGCAGGGAAATTTTTTAAGCAGAAGCTGAAAAGGTGAATTTTTTAAGGAACCGGATCAGTTGACGGTTTCCGGGGATGTTGTCCCGGGTTGGTTTCAGAGACGTTGCAGTGCAACGCCTCTACGGGCCTTTTCCCGAAGATATTGCCCGAAGCATCTTTGCAAAACGTCCCCCTCGCAGGAGTCGCGCCCCTTCCCGGAATCTCCATAGCCCTTGCCTGAAACCAGCCAGTAAAGACGTTGCACTGCAACGTCTCTCAGAATAAAACCCTTGGCCGGAGGATCTTCGCAAAACAGGCCCCAGTACCAACACAGTTTCTGATCTATTTTTTCCCGGCCCTCCGGTGTCTGAGCGGAGCCGAAGACCCGGGTCAGCTGCACTCGACTGTCAGGAAATAACAGCTGCTGTCAATTCCTGACAGCAAGCCCCTCTCCCCCGGAAAACCAGGGGAACTATTCACCGGCAATTACCCGAAATCTTCACAAAAACACGAATTTTTCTCAAATAATTAAACTTAAAAAAAATCCTCTTTTTCCTGCAGCTGGCACGAAACGTGCATAATAGAGTAATAAGTATATTAAAAAAACAAAAAAATTTTGTCACTTTGGGCAGAGAAACAGCATTACTCTAATATACGTTAAGAGAAAGGGAAGAGGAGAAACATCATGGCAACAGAAACAAAAGAATTTCATGTGGAAAATAAAAACGTAAACAAGGGAATAATTATGGCGCTGGGAACGAAAAATAAAATCACCGTAGCGATTCCAAAAACACCGGAAATTACCAAAGCCTGCTGGTATAATTATGTACTCGAAGAAAAAACAACTACAGCCGCGTTATATGATACTGTGACCATACACATTGAAGCGGAGAATATACCCCGCCAGGTAGACGAACTCGCTGTAATTATAAAAAAAGGAGAAGCGAAAGAAGAATGCGTGGAAGTAAAAGCAGAGCGCTCGGGAAAATCCAATATATTTGAAGCACAAATAAACATAGAGCCCGATACTTTTTTAATTAGCGAATCAACAGAAGATTCCGGCAGTGAAGAGTCCGATAAATATTATTTTGATATAATCCTGGACACGGACGACCATTACGAAGAACAAACCCACCCGGCAAGTGACGGCGATGCCCTGGAAATAGTAAAAACGGTAATTAGCGAAGGCGGCTGGATGTATGCCAGGGATATGGGAAAGGACTTTTCAGTAAATGATCCCTTTAAAGAAAAGGTCGAAAATGCCGCCTATGGAATGAAAGTAAATATCCGGGTAAAAACGGAAAATGTTCCGGCAGGAATAAAAACCATGGATGTGGATATTATGGAAACCTCTACAGATGATACCGAAGCCATTGAAACCGTTCAATTAAAGCGGGTCAAAGATGAAGGGAACCTGAGCATATTTGAAAGAGAATCGGGAGCCAACGGGGTTTTAATTTCAAAGGTGGCCTATTTTAATGAAAAAAAATATATGAATTGCGCGAATGAATTTTTCTTCAGAGCAAAGCTGGACATTAACGGCAATACCGTTGAAAAGGTATTACCCGCGTCGCCCGATGATTATTTACGGATCTCGGCGAGCGGAGACTATAATGAACAGGTCATTGAACTGGCTTATTTATATGAAGGCCAGAGCAAATATTTCTGGGATAAAAGCGGAACCGGGGACGGAGTGCCGGAATCAATTTATCATATGTATGGCGGCAAAAAACATGAAATCGCGTCCATGCCCAAAGACCGGACATCATTTTGCTGCGGTTTTACCTTCTGGGTGGCGCTCCGGGTTTTGCAAAGCAATGGCCTGCTAAAAGAGAAAAGCCCGGCAGATGTGAAAGCTTTTAAAAATAACTTCTTTGTATCGCCAAAACAACTCTGCGCCTATGCCATTCCCAAACTGGGAGTAGGAACGGCCATTGATTTTAAAGATTGTCAAAAAGGAGATTTTGTTCAGATCTGGCGTGAGGGCGGCTCCGGGCATTCGGTTATATTTTTAAAATGGGTAAGCAATAGCAAGGGAGAAAAAACCGGGTTTAAGTATATTAGCACGCAGCCGATGAAGAGTCAAAACGGAATTGGGGAAAGGACCGAATCTTTTTCCACCCACGGAGGCAGAGTGCTTTTTAATGAGACCTGTGCCGCCAGGATTACGGGAGAGCAGGGGGAGATGCCAAAATAAGGCATTGCACTATAAAAGTAAACTTTCAAAAATAAACATTGACAAAAATTGGAGATTAAAGAGATTGGTCCGATTTGCTTAAGAGCAGCGGAGAGGCATTAAAGCGTGGTTTCATAATTTAAAATAACTATTCTTCAAGGGGGACAATAAGCGGTTATGAAAGCGATAATAAAAACTATGTTAAAATTAGCAGTATTCGGATTGATGTTTACCGGACTAATGGTAACAGCAGGTTGTCAGGAAAGCGGATTTGGTATCACTGATGACGAGAAACAGGCGGAAAATGAGCAGGCAGTAACAACAGACCGGACGACGTTGGCAACAACATCACCGGTGACGTTTTTAACAAATGGTGATACGGATATAACAGCGGTCATTAATGATCTGGCATTACCGGTTGCCGGGGGGAATGAAACAACAATAAGCTGGGCAGCAGCGTATACCAGCGACGGAGCTGACGCTTCGGCAGTGATCTCGTCAACGGGAATAGTGACCAGGCCGGAAATGGGATGTGAAAATGTGTCAATCACGTTGACTGCGACAATCAGCAGGGGGAGTTCCAGCGACAGCACAACGAGATTTTATGTAACGGTACTGGCCCGGGAGGATACCACGTTCCACGGGATACGGACTGTTTATTCAACAGGAACAGTGGGACAGGGCTCATCAATCGCGGTGGATAATGGGATTGTTTTTATTTCCTCTTCCGGAAACGAATTGATACTATCGAAGTCCGGAAATTACGGGGAAACCTGGACAACAAGTGATATTAGTAACGGAACGCCCGCGCTAAATCCGGCAGACTATGATTTTAGTACATCAATAGGGGTAGACGGCAGCTCTGTCTATATATCATACCTCTACCAGGATCTGCAATTGTCGATAATCAAATCAACATATGAAGCTGCTGCCTGGCAAAGCGTCACAGTGGGCTATGGCAGTGATGAAACAGGGTATCATTCATCGCTGGCAATATACGGGAGTAATCTTTATATAAGTCATCAAGGATATATGACAACGGGGATGCTGTTTACCCGCATACCAAAGACACTAACTCCAACCACGGGAACCCATAGTTTTGGAGAGAGTGGAGATATGAGTAATAAGGGGTATAGCGCTCTTGCGGTAGACGCGAACAATGTATATACGGCCTATTATTATGTGTCGGATAAAAACCTGGTTTTCGCGAAATCGTCCAACAGCGGAGTAGACTGGACAGCAGCAACACCAATAGCCACGGAAGGAGATGTGGGACAATATGTTTCAATCGCGGCAAATGGCAGCAGTCTGTATATAAGTTATTATGACGCGGACGCGGGAAATCTTAAGCTCGCCAGGTCTGCCAACAGCGGAGCAAACCGGACAATTTCCACTATAGATTCCTCTGCCACTGTGGGCACCTATACGTCCATAGGCGTAAACGGCAGCAATGTTTATATCACCTATTATGATGTAACGAATGGCAACTTGAAACTGGCCAGGTCTGTAAATAGTGGAAACGACTGGGTAACATCTGTGGTAGACGGTAGTACCGAGAACGTGGGACAGTATACCTCACTTGCCGTGGAGAACAACAGGCTCTATGTAAGTTATTATGACGTAACAAGTGAGAATTTGAAATTCGCGAAATCGAACGACGGTGGAAAAACCTGGTAGTTTGATTTCCCATAGAACTCCGGCAGGAGACTACATTCTTTCTTTCTGCCGGAGTATAACGCTAAAAATTTAAAAAAGTAGTTGACGACCGGAAGATGTTTTAGTATATTCTAAAGTAATAAAGCAAAAATCCAACTACCCTTAATAAACCCGGTAAGGGATTACCGTAAATGGTCCCTTGCCGGGTAAATACCTCTTGACTGTTGCTGAAAATAATGGCAGTCTTATTAGTAAATAATAAGCAGGGGGATCCCATGATAACCTACGACCTGGTAGAAGAAGATAAAATTACCGAAGTTTATAATAATAAACTGGAGGGATACCCAATCTGGTCGCTCGCCTTCTCTCCTGATGATAAAACACTCTACATCGGCAGCGAAGAGGGCAAGCTGTTAATGGTACGCGCGGGTTCCTATGAAATCGTAAAAGAAACAGAAATAGAAATAAAAGACGAATATGGAGACATGGTAACTCAGACAATATGTTCTCTCGCCATTCATCCCTCTAAAGAATTGATTTTTGCCGCAACCAAACTGGGCTTCGCTATCCTCGATTTTAACCTGGAAATTCTTCATAGCTCGGACTTAAAAGGCTGGGTCTTCCCCCAGGTTAAGCTTTCGAATAATGGAGAACTCTTCGCCATTTCCGATGATGAAAAAACCTTATTATTCCGGGTTGATGGGTTTGAGAAAATAGAAGAATTCAAAACCAACCGGTATACCATAGGTATTGCGTTCAGCAAGAAAGATAAATTCCTCTTTTGCGGAGGAGGTGAAAACGGCGAAGTTATCCAGATCTGGGATCTTGAAAAGAGTAAAAAAGTTAAAGAACTAAAGGGACATGATGGTATTATCCTGGATCTTATTTTTTCCGGAGACGGCAAAACGCTTATTTCCAGCGCCGAAGATTTTACCCTTAAAAAATGGGATTTAAAAACCTTTAAAGAAATTGAAATTAGCGGGGAGGCCAATGGCAAAGAAAACCAGCTCCTCTACAGTCCCGATTATTCAGTCCTTGCCACTGCCTGCTTAAGCAGGGTTATTTCCCTGCGTGACCCGGAAACCCTGGAAATGCTCTGGACTGATAATTTTGATGATTATGTTACCTCTGTGGCTTTTACCAAAGACGGAAAATATATGGCTGTTGGCGAAGACAGGGGCACGCTAAAAGTCTGGGAAATAGGAAACGGCGGTTGATAGCTCGGGACTGGGGGCTTTAATTACCTTCTATCGGTTTCAAAACCAGAAAAAGAAACGCTTTATCATCAGCAAGATTAATCCTAAAGTTAAAACTGTTTTTGACTGCACCAAACTTTCGGAACTTTTCGCGGAGTGATTTATACGCATCGGCTCCCATAGTATTTCCTGTCGTTCCATGAAAATTTTTATCATCAAGATTATTTTTTAAATAGTCATGGTGGACTCATAACCGGTATGGAAGAATCAATTTCCGGTCATGGTTCGTTAATCTCAGGACTGCAAAGTTCTATTGGCAATAACAGCGGAAGTTTTTACTCCATCCAATAATTTCCCATCAGCCATAACATTCCACACTGCCATAGTGATTATATTCGCTTCAAGCTTTATTTTGAAAATGTTTGGGGACAAATTTGTATAGATCTTTTTTATCTTCATATTCTTGACACCTTATTTCTCAACGCAGAATCATGTAAAACAATACTGGTTGCGCATCCGGGTGTTTATATAAAATTTATCAGGAATGGAGTGTAGTTATGAAAAGAATATTTTTTTCAAGTGTTGTTTCTATGGTATTGTTGTGTCTATTTGTTTTTTCCGGTTGTGAGGAAGCCCTGACGAGTAATGATGGAACTGAGTCGGGTGAAAGCGGTTTTAGTTTTTCCGATTTATATTCAAGGATTAAAACCCTGGAAGATGAAAATAAAAGACTGAATGAAGTCATTGGATCTATTACCGGTGGATCTGGTATATCGATAGGTGATTTGGCGTCACAAGTAGGAAACCTGGAAACAGACCTGGGAAGTTTAAATACGAGAGTTGGCAATTTTACAGTAAATGAAGAACAGACCGTAGCAAGCAGAATTGAAAACCTGGAAGATGATATGGGAGATGGTTCAAGTGGTGTTCTTTATAAGGTGAATTATTTGCATGATACTCTTTTTGCCGGGGTGTCGAGGCTAACAGATCCTTATACCCAAAAATCTACAATACGATTCAGCGGGATAAATGTTCAGATTGTTAGCGGTTCGGGTTCAACAGATGGAACAGTGAACGGTCTTGGAAATTTGATTGTGGGTTATAATGAAACCCGAAGCTTGGAGAGTAACAAATCTGGTTCTCATAATATTATTGTCGGTAGATGGCATAACTATTCCTCTTATGGTGGGCTTGTCGTTGGAAACTATAATACTATAAGTGGCACATATTCCAGTGTTTGTGGGGGAACTGAAAACACCGCCAGTGGTCAAGATTCCAGCGTGAGCGGGGGAGCGTATAACACTGCAAGTGGTTATTGGTCTAGTGTAAGTGGGGGAAGAGATAACATTGCTAGTTGGGGAGCAGACAGCGTGAGCGGAGGAGCTAGTAACACCGCCAGTGGTAATTGTTCCGCTGTTAGCGGGGGGTATGAGAACTTAGCCAATTGGTTTTTTTCCAGTGTGAGCGGAGGAAGAAAGAATACCGCTGGTCGAATTGATCTATCTTCACCAGATGGTGGCGATTCTTCCAGCGTAGGTGGGGGGTACGGGAACAATGCTGTTGCTGATTATCAATTTCTGCCCTAACTGTTTATTTTAATGGAGCCTTGTGAGAGTATCCAGGAGCATACTCATCTTTACACATAGAAAACGGAGTGATCTGAGTTTGCTTAATAAGGGTGAGGGATAAAATTTTGAATAGAGAGCCTACCGGAGTTTTTGATGTGATATGTTACCCCGGTAGGTTTTGATAATATGGAATTAGTTATAAATTCTATGGCTATGAGTATTACCGCTTTTATTTCGGTATCTAATATGACGAGTACCATCAGTAAATGCCCAAAAGAAATAATCTCCTGTGTTTGGGATTAAATCATCCAATCCGAGTGAGTCTGGTCGTGTCTGTACATTTGTGTGCAGCACCAGGTCATTCTCTATTCTATATGTGCTGCTGTTTCCCCCGAGTACACTGGAATATTGAGCGCCAGCGGTGTTCTGATACCCCCCGCTCACACTGGAAAAATCACTTTCGGCTCTGTTCTTATATCCCCCGCTCACACTGGACCACTGACCAAAGCCTGTGTTTTCAGCCCCACCGCTCACACTGGAACAATGACCTTCAGCAGTGTTATTCACGCCCCCTGTTACACTGGAAGAATAACCACTGGCTGTGTTATGTTGTCCCCCGCTCACACTGGAACCATCGCCGCTGGCTATGTTTTCCCCTCCCCCGGTTACACTGGAATTTACGTTGCTTATTGTATTCCGATATCCAACAACAAGCCCGCTAAAAGAGGAATAATTATTCTGCGAACCGGCGACAATATTATGAGAGCCTGATTTATCATTACTATCGTTTCGTTTTTCATTATACCCTACAATCAAATTACCGAGTCCATTCACCGTTCCACTGGTTGAACCGGAACCGCTAACGATCTGCACATTCATACCACTAAAAACAATAGTGTCATATCCATCATCATTCAACCCTCTTGAAACTCCGGCCAAAAGAGTATCATGCAAATAATTAACCTTATACATTATACCCTCAGACTCATCACCCACAGTCAACTTCAGGGAAGCAACATCTCTTGCCAAACCACTCGTTCCATCATCAATAGTATTTTCCAGTGTTTGAATCCTGCTTTTAACTGTACTTGTTGGATTTGCTATGACATCTCCAACATTATCTTCTAAATTTTTTACTCGTGTTGAAATTGTGCTATCGGGATTCGCAACAACAGTACCGACATATGATTTAAGAGCGTCAATATCTGTGTCAAAATCAACCATTGCATAAGAACCTGTATTATCTTCTATCCCTTGAACTCTCACAGCCAAACTTTCATTATATGTTTCCGCCACATTTCCAACATACCCTTCAATATTACTAATCCTTGAATCCAGACCACTTGAAGAAAATGTACCAACATTATCCTCTAAAGTATCAATCCTTGAATCCAGACCACTTGAAGAAAATGTACCAACATTATCCTCTAAAGTATCAATCCTGCCATCCAGACCACTTGATGAAAATGTACCGACACGTCCTTCTAATGCTTCAACTCTCCCGGCTAAACCATTTGAAGTATTAGTTTGTTCATTGTTTAACCTTGCGATTATATCAGCCTGCTCTTCATTAACCTCCTGCAATTGCCTGGTCTCATCTTCCAGGGTATTTATCCGTGAATATAAATCTGAAAAACTAAAACCGCTTTCTCCCGTATCGCTTGCTGAATCGAGCCCTTCCTCACAACCGGCAAAAGTCATTAGCGCAACGATTGCGATCCCCATAATATTTCGACTTAAAAATAATTTCATTTTGTCCTCCTTTTGATTATAAATAAGGCCATACTTATTTCTTTCCTGTAATATACTGAATCGTTAGGAGGGTGACTATCGTGTGGGAATGAATGCTAGGTGTAAAGGAATGAACAGCAGACAACAGGGATGAACAACAGTAATCGGGAATGAACAACAGTAATAATAATATAACTCAAGACCACAGTATCAATTTTCATTCTATGCTTCATATTGAAAATCGCTGTATTATTCCGGTTGCCCGGGCTTTTATCGTTACGTGATCTTAAAAATTTTTTATAGTACTATTGATTGCGTTATCAGTTCAAGTCTATTTTAAAAAAAGTGTTGGGACAGATCTGTACCGGTGTTTTTTTTCTGAAAATACTGTTGTTCATTGCTCTACACCTAGCGTTCATTCCCATACTGTAGTCATGTGTACTATTACTATATACATTATGAAATATGAATGATCTATTAACTCATATACTTAATGAAAAACAGATCAAAATTAAATTATAATTATCAAATCAAATGGGGGTTTTATGAAATTGTTTTTAGGACGAAATATTGTAAGTATTATATTAGTTGCTTTAATGGCTTTTGCCGGTTGTGAGGAAGGGCTCGATTCGGGGGGTGATTCAGAAAGCGGTTTCAGTTTTTCCGATATGTATTCCCGGATAAATGCTCTGGAAAAAGAAAACAAAAGACTTAATGATATTATTAAGTCAATTACTGGCGGATCTGAAGTTTCAATAGGTTCGCTTAGCGCGAAAGTAGCAGCTTTGGAAGGGTATATTGGAAGTGTTGTGGCAGAACCGGAAAATAGCATATCAGCAAGGATTCAAAAAATAGAAACAAATTTTGGGCTTTTAGACGATACTCCTGAAAATACGGTAATTAGTAGAATTAATAACATGGAAAAATATGTGGGGAATAAAAATCCAGCTTTAGAAGGTAGTTTGGCTTTAAGAGTTCAGGGTATAGTAGACAATATTGGTTCTTATAAAATGAGTGATTTTAATACTGATATTAATTCCCTTGAAAAATATGTTGGTGCTGTTGTTGCGGATCCGGTTAAAACAATTTCTAAAAGAATGGAGGATATAGAAGGTTATGTAGGAGATGGAGAGGAGGATTCTGACACCGCTATTACAACAAGAGTGAAAAATTTAGAAGTTACTGTTGGAGATGATTCAAGTGGCATGGCTTATAAGCTTAACTATTTGCATGATGAACTTTTTGTTGGGGTGTCTAAATTAACCGATCCAAATACCGGGCAGCCTACAATACAATTTAGCGGTGTGAATGTACAAATTGTCAGCGGGGCAGGTTATACGAAAGGTGGTGATGGTGATTATTATACTGAGGGAACGGTAAACGGTCTTGGTAATTTGATTGTGGGGTACAATGAAAAAATACCCTGGTCTGGCCCAACCCATGATCGAACTGGCTCTCATAATATTATCGTCGGCAACTGGCATAATTATTCCTCTTATGGCGGCCTTGTTGTTGGACAAGGGAATACAATAAGTGGTGAGTTCTCCAGTGTGAGCGGGGGAGAAGATAACACTGCCATTGGTGATCATTCCAGTGTGAGCGGGGGAGATCATAACACAGCCGGGGGTAGTTTTTCCAGTGTGAGCGGGGGAAGTCTAAACAGAGCCAGTGGTTATGAATGCAGTGTAAGCGGGGGAACCAGGAACACAGCCTATGGTGATTGTTCCAGTGTGAGCGGGGGATTTGATAGATCTCTTACTACTATGTATACATGGCGAGCAGGAGATTATTTTTGGAGTGACTATGATCGGTGGGAAGAGTCTCTGCGGGATAAATAGGTCAGAAACTGTGGTTACACCGGGGTCTATTTTACGAAGATACTCCGGGAAGGGTTTGGTTCTGAGAGACGTTGCAGTGCAACGCCTTTACTGGCTGGTTTCAGGCCAGGGCTATGGAGACTCTGAGGAGGGATGCGACTCCTGCGAGGGGATCGGTACGTGTAGGGGCACGGCGTGCCGTGCCCTCACGGTGTTTATTTGGGATTCCCCCTCTGTGGTG